>NZ_JBHIRW010000013.1:0-49230 GCF_042197445.1 Bartonella sp. AA1HLJMS
CCCCTTGGGCGTACCATGTTTCTTTTTTATATGTGTAATATATTCATTTTATTTGTGTTTTTAAAAATGAGGAATGCATAAATAAAAATGAGGGAATAAGATTTTAAAAGGTATCTCTTCGTAAAAAGGATACAAGAATCATTAGGTGATTAATTTCTTTGTTGCATTTCGAGGATAGTGTTTTACTGCACACAGTTAATAACAATAAGAATCGATAAAACATAAGAATTAGAAGATTCTAGCTCGCGATACGGTAATTTATAAGTCATATTTTCGCGTCTGCTGTTAATTTTTAAATTAAAACCAGCCGCATCATTTATACGTTTTTTCCAACCTTCAAAACTGAAGTTTATCCCAAACGCATTTTATATGAAGCATTTCTAATTACAGTGCCTTTGTTATCACATTAAACTTTTTATAAACAAACAGACCATAATCTTAGAATTGGAATAGCAATATAAAAATAGTTTCTTATTCACCTAACACAAAAAATCAAGAAACTATAATTCAGAATACGATCAACTTATTAAATGGAATCTCTGATAATAAAAATGCACAATCCCTGTCCCCCGGTGATCTAACTACCTTATCCATTAAACAGATTCTTCATCAATCATAGAATAATTATAGATTTGCAACACATCACTTCTTTTCAAAGATTAAACCCTCCACCAAAATTTTACACTCTATTGATAATATATTCTAAAAGCTCATATTTGAATGCTTTTTTCCCTTGTTTTTACTTTTCATTATAAACTTGAAAGTGTTATACAAGTAGTATTGCTTAAAAGAAAAAGGATTTCTAATGGTAAAGATCAAAGTAGAAAACCCCGTTGTTGAACTTGATGGGGATGAGATGACCCGCATCATCTGGAAATATATCAAAGATAAATTAATCCATCCCTACCTCGACATTGATCTAAAATATTATGATCTTTCCGTCGAAAATCGTGATGCAACCAATGATCAGGTAACTATAGATTCTGCCAATGCTATCAAAAAATATGGGGTTGGTATAAAATGCGCAACCATTACACCTGATGAGGCACGCGTTAAAGAATTTAACCTAAAAAAAATGTGGAAATCACCTAATGGTACAATCCGCAATATTTTAGGAGGAGTCATTTTTCGCGAACCCATTATCTGTAAAAATGTCCCTCGCCTTATTCCTAACTGGACAAAGCCAATTATTATCGGACGTCACGCTTTTGGCGATCAATACAAGGCAACAGATTTTAAATTTCCAGGCAAAGGGAAATTAAGTATTAAATTTGTAGGTGATGACAATCAAGTTATTGAACATGATGTTTTTGATGCTCCAAGCGCAGGGGTTGCCATGGCTATGTATAACCTTGATGAGTCAATTCGTGATTTTGCCCGCGCATCCTTTAATTATGGACTACAACGGAATGTTCCAGTTTATCTTTCAACAAAAAATACCATTCTAAAAACTTACGATGGTCGTTTTAAAGATATCTTTCAAGAAATATTCGATACGGAATTTAAAACTGAATTTGAAAACCGTAAATTATATTACGAACACCGTCTTATTGATGATATGGTTGCTTCTGCATTAAAGTGGTCAGGTGGATACGTATGGGCATGTAAAAACTATGATGGTGATGTCCAATCTGATATTGTTGCCCAAGGCTTTGGTTCTCTGGGTCTCATGACTTCTGTTCTCATGACACCTGACGGCAAAATTGTTGAAGCAGAGGCAGCACACGGCACCGTAACACGCCATTATCGTCAACATCAAAAGAATGAAGAAACATCAACGAACTCTATTGCATCTATTTTTGCATGGACGCGTGGACTAGCGCACCGTGCTAAACTAGATAACAATGAGAAGTTAAAAAACTTTTCCACGACATTGGAAGAAGTTTGTATTAAAACCGTCGAAGAAGGTTTTATGACCAAAGATCTCGCACTTTTGATTGGGCCTAAACAAAAGTGGCTTTCTACAACAGGTTTCCTCGATAAAATTGATGAGAATCTCAAAAAAGCAATGGGCAGTTAAGTTATTACTTAAATTAAAATTCAAAGCTCTAAACAGAGCTTTGAATTTCTCTTGGCAAATTCAAAGAAGTACCTTATAAGTAAAAAGAGGATAGATTTTTATTAAATAGCAAAAAACAGTGAAAAAACAGGGCTGGTCTGCGCTTTTATTGGGTAAAAATGGTCTTTGCTTTTTAACGTTTACAGGTGGAGTTGTGTTACACGCCACCAACGTTTATATTGTTATTACTATTTTACCCTCTCTTATGAATCATATTGGCAGTGAAATATATTATTCTTGGGTGGCTACTGTCTTTATTACAGCTTCACTCGTGGGTACTTCACTTGCAACAAAAATATTAGGGAAATTAGGTCCTCGCAATGCGTATGTTATTTCTGGACTTATCTTCACCCTAGGCACTTTTATGTGCAGCATTTCTTCATCTATGCCATTGTTTTTAATAGGACGCTTTATCCAAGGATTTGGAAGTGGTTCTTTGTTATCCCTATCCTATTCCATGGTACGGATTGTTTTCAGCCCATCTTTATGGTCACATGCATTAAGTATTATCTCTGGAATGTGGGGAATATCAACCTTGTTAGGACCAGCAATCGGGGGGCTTTCTGTATATTATGGGCTATGGCGAGCATCCTTTTTGATCATTGGCGTATTAGCTATATTTTTCTCACTCATCGCCTTTAAATTTTTACCAAAAAAGAATGAAAACGATGTTCCAACACCCCCTCTTCCTCTTCTCCAGCTTTTCACACTCACCTTATTGATTTTTATTATTTCTGTTGGAGGGGCTATGGAGTCTACAATAGCAAAAATTTGCGGATTAGTTATCGGACTTAGTCTTCTCTTTGTTCTAGCAAAAATCGAATCATCTACCCCTCATCCTATGTTGCCCCGCAAATCCTTTTCTTTCTCTTCTGAAATCTTTTCTGTTTACGCATTGATACTTGTTATGACAACAGTCGTATACAGTATAGAACTTTATTTTCCACTTTTTCTTCAAGAGCTTCATGGGCAAGCTCCACTTGTTGCTGGTTATATAGCAGCACTTATGAGCCTAGGGTGGACATGTGGAGCCATCTCAAGTGCTGGTGTCTCCACAAAAAAAATTCGCAACATCATTGTATACTCGCCCCTATTAAAACTGTTAGGCATAGTGATTCTTTTATGGCTCATCCCAACAGAAGTTTCCGCGCTTGAATATATTTTTATTATTTGCTTAGCACTGTTTTCTATTGGAATCAGTGCGGGCATAGCATGGCCACATTTGCTCACAAGGATCTTACAATGTGCAAATGATGAAGATGCTCTCCGTGCCAGTGAATCCCTTACCTCTGTACAACTATTTTCAGCGGCCTTAAGTGCAACTCTAGCAGGAGTCATCACCAATCTTGCTGGCCTCTTTAATCCTGGAGGAACAATAGGAATGATCTTAGCAGCAAAAACTCTTCTTATAGTGCTCATGGGTCTTTTATTTTGTCTTGCTATTCCATTAGCACTGCGCATTTCTTACTGCATATTGAAAAATCCAACAGGACATTCCAATAACTAAAAATAAATAGAAAAATTCCTTCTTCATTTAAAAAATGAAAAATATTAAGCATGCTTCTCCATATACCATGAGACGCAAAAAACCATTAATCCACACAAAGTTAGAACACTTCCTAAAACAGCTGTATATTCATAACTATAGCCCAATTTTAAAACTAATGCTCCAGATTCTGCACCAAGAGCGTTGGCAATATTAAAAGCAGACTGCATTAATGCTCCTGCCAAAATCTGTCCCTGTAGTGCAACATCCATAATTTTTGTTTGTATAGAAGGCATAGCAGCAAAAGAAGTTCCAACAAAAAAGCATCCTATTGCCGCTGTTAACGGAGCATAGGATAAAAAGAAAAAAAGAAAAAAAACAAATACGCTCCAAAGCATAGAAAAAAATATCATCGGCGAAATACCAATTTTAACGGCCAATTTAGGCCCCAAGAGATTTCCTACCACCATACCCAATCCAACTAACGGCATGATAAATGGTACCAACTCAAGTGAAACACCAGAAATATGCATTAATGTTGGCTTGATATAAGTGAAAACAGAAAATAATCCTGACGCTCCCACCGACACCATCAACAAAAGAAGCCACACCTGCTTTTGCTTTAATGCACCCATTTCTTGCAAAGGATTCGTTTTTGGAAAACTTGAATTACAAGGAAAAAAATTCCAAACAAGCAAACAACATAATAAAGCGATCATCCCCACAAGGACAAAAGCAATCTGCCAACCAATAAGTTGACCAATCCAAGTAGCACTGGGTGCCCCCAAAACGGTTGCAATTGTTAAGCCAAGCATAACATATCCAACAGCTTTAGAACGTTCTTTCATTTCTACCATTGAAGAGGCAACCATAGCCGCAAGTCCAAAATAGATTCCATGAGGAAGTCCACTGAGAAAGCGTAATACTACTAATATGCTAAAATCAGAAACAAAGGCACTAGCAATATTTGCTAAGGCATAAAAAAGCATCAAGCCTATCAAAACAGTTTTGCGTGATACCTGAGCTGTTGCCACAGCTAAAAGAGGTGCTCCAATCACAACTCCTAATGCATAAGCAGAAATATATTGACCAGCGGTAGGAATATCAACATAGGAACTTCGTGCCATCTCTGGCAGTAGCCCCATTGCAACAAACTCTGCAGTACCAATAGCAAAACTGCCCACGGCAAGAGCTAAAATTATTAAACGTCGTATTCTCGAATCAATTCCCAATACAAGAACCTTTTGTTGATAAGAATCCCTCATATCATCACTTCTGAATAGGAGTTTTAACTGTAAATATCTGTAATACACACAAACAAAAATTCAAAACATTGTTATACGCATGCCCAATAGTCCCTAATAAAGTTTTAGAAATATTTTGATATATAAAGCATTTTATGGAGTTTTAAGTAAGATTCTTTAATGGAAAATCTTTGAAAACCTCAAGATCATAGACGTATTCACCTATTTCTATCAGATCTGCCAGATAATAAACTTTGTCTCCTCTTTTCAGCCATTGTAATTTTACAGTGAAAGCTTTATTTTGCAACGATATACTACATCCTATAAATAATTCTAAAATTTGCCGAAGAATGCATTTCAAACAAGTGAATAATATCTCATCATTATCTTGATACAAAGATAAAACTTCTCCCCCAAAATTATTGTTGCTTTATTTTTGCTACCTGAATATAGACCCTCCAAATCGATAAGTTATAATTTCAACTTTACGCCATTCTTATAAATTATTATAGAGTCTTTTAAAAATTCTCATGATAATAGTGCTTGGTTTCTAGATTTATTAAATACCCTCTTTTAGACATCTTTACCCCTCTCTCACAGAGAAATCGCATCAGATATCTAACTCACTATCTGTAAATTAAAATATTCACGTAAATATATTATGATTATTTTCAGATAAATTCTATAAACAAAGCAAAAAACAAATATAATAAATTTTGTATAAGTATATTTATTTATATTTTATAAATATGACAATTACCGTGATTAATATTTAAATTTATATATAAAAACTTAAAAAATAAAATTATAACATTTTAAATGTTGTAATTTTATTTTAGTTTTATTTTAATTTTTCTAAAAATTTATCTGTTCGATTGTATATAATCCATTCTTTACCTTTAGTAATAAAAAACACAAAGTAGCTCATAAAAGTACAATTTTCATACTTCTTTAAGAGTTCGCTAACGCCTCATTAACATTGTTGCTGTAAACAGTCATCAGAAACAGAAAAACTGTTTTTCTCCGGATCAGGTAGCGCGTACCGGAGTAACAGTTTCTGTTTTATATAGTAATTAGAAAAGAATATGTACCCTATAAAACCGCACTGTTATATCTTAAGATAGTGGAATTTTATAATTTTGGAAGATGTTTCTAATTTCATATTTTTAGCTAAATTTGTAAGTGCGAGAATAAATTCAATAAAAAAATGAGGTGCTATATTACGATTAATATTTTAGCGTCCTTGTGCCCATAGAGCACGCGTTTCAGCGCAAAAATCGGCATAACAGCCTTCCTCAATGGCATCACGAATTCCCTGCATAAGTTGTTGATAATAAAAAAGATTATTCCAAGTCAATAACATCCCCCCAAGAGATTCACCAGATTTAATCAAATGATGCAAATAAGCACAACTATAATCATGTGCTGCTGGACAAAGTGACTGTGGATCAAGAGGAAGTGGATCTTCTGCATAACGCGCATTACGCAAATTAATTCTACCAAAGCGGGTAAAAGCTAAACCATGACGTCCTGCACGCGTCGGCATAACACAATCAAACATATCAACACCACGAGCAACACTTTGTAAAATATCATCAGGTGTCCCTACTCCCATAAGATAGCGTGGTTTATCCTCTGGTAAAATCGGACAAGTAGTATCCAATACTGCTGTCATAACACTCTGCGGCTCACCAACAGCAAGCCCTCCAATAGCGTAACCTTTTAAATCGATTTCTTTTAATGCTTGAGCAGAACGTTCACGCAGTTTCATATTATCACCACCTTGAACAATCCCAAACAATGCTTTATCTGGCTGATCTCCAAAAGCTGTTTTACAACGCAGCGCCCACCGCAATGAAAGTTCCATAGCTTCTTCCATTTCTTTTTCAGTTGCGGGTAATGCAATACATTGATCCAACTGCATCTGGATATCCGCACCAAGAAGTTCTTGAATTTCGATAGAACGCTCTGGACTCATTTCATAGTAAGCTCCATTAATGTAAGAGCGAAAAATCACACCTTGTTCAGTAATTTTACGGATTCCCGCCAATGACATAACCTGAAAGCCACCAGAATCGGTTAAAATAGGTCCGCTCCAGCGTGAAAATTCATGTAATCCTCCCAAACGCGCAACACGTTCAGCTCCTGGACGTAACATTAAATGATAAGTATTCCCCAAAATGATATCTGCACCAAGATCACGAATTTGATCCATATACATAGCCTTAACGGTTCCTGCCGTCCCAACAGGCATAAATGCGGGTGTACGAACACATCCTCGCCCCGTTATAATTTCGCCTCGACGTGCATACCCATCTTGAGCAATTTTTCTATAATGAAATGTCTTTATCATAACTCTCGTCTTTTTGATTCCATCAATGCATATCTCTATAGAAAGAAAAAAGATATCCCCTTACGAGCATTGTCAAAAGCTTTATGAATTAATTTTTGATTCGCTCAATATTGTAACCAGCATCAAAAATTAAACGAAATAAAAGAACATTTCTTATTAAGAAATCACCATAATAAAAGTGATAATCTAACTCTAGAAAAATAGTAAAATCCTTATAATATCATACCACAAAATACCTACGCTTAACGCACTAAAGCCTTAACAGAACTGCAAAATTATTATCACAATAATTTCATCTTCACATACTTCCATAAGCAGTAACTTTGTACCCATAGAAGAAAATTTTGAACGCATTGTACAGCTTACATATTCTTTAACTTTTACAGATAAAAATTTTTCATCTACTGGGCACAGCGATCCTCACGCTTAATAAAAGCGCAAATGAGCATAATCACTTATCCACTCACAATATTGAGATAGCTCTTGGCATTTAAGATAATTCACAAAAGAAATTAACGTGTAAATAAAAATACTTTAAAAAACTAAAAATGCTTTTTGTAAAGATTCTCAAATACCAAAAGCTCTATCGTACCATTAGAGGCTGAAAAAGCGTATGATGGTACCCGCTTGCTCCGTCATAAGCTTTAAAGAAGGTGGTGCATAATAGATTTTATACTATTTATAGCTTTAAAACTATACATGCCATGAATATCATCGTGGAAGTGAACGTTGATATGTACTGAGAAATGCTTCTTAAAAAAACACGTAAATACGCAACACAAGTGTATTCCGTTTGGAGCATTCCTCTATTAAAAAACGAGAAAAATAAAAGCGTAAGTCCATGCATAATCTTCATTATTTAAAAGATATTGCGTTAGATACTTTTAAAAAAGTAAAGTTGAATTAAAAAGGAGATGGCAAGACTAGCCATTTGTTTCACTTCTGCGCCTTTATTATATTCTTCTAAGATTAAACCGTCTTCTTATTTTAAAGATTACGCCAATATATATAAATGCTGGTTTTCCACCTTGCTAGGAAAACTGGATGAGCTAGTAAAGCTCTTATCCGTCTTAATATGTGTTTCAAACATGCTTCTGCATTAGGATTGGATGTTGATTTACGAGCAGAAACAAAAGCACACGCTCTCTTAGGAAAGTAACATCATAAAACCATTAAGACCGACAATGGATTGAAGAGAAATGCCGAATTTTTTATAAAACACTTTGCCAAACAACAACCATAATACAACAGACTTTGCGTTTTCTTATTCTGACAGGTGTTTGTACAAATCCGTTGCGTTATATTCTTCAGGAAGATCCGATTGAAGAAAATATATGGACAATGCTTAGCTCGAAATTATAAAAGGTAAGCGTGATACTACAAAAGAGTTTCGTGTGCCTTTATTGATCAGAAAAGAGTATTTTTTCTTAGAAACTTACAATTGAAATCAGTATAGTTTATACTATTCTACATCCGCAGCAATAATGGCTTTGGTAATTGAATCTGGATCTGCAACAGGTTCACCACGTTTAATTTTATCAACATTTTCCATACCTTCAACAACCTGCCCCCATATGGAATATTGACGATCAAGCCACGGAGCATCTGCAAAACAAATAAAAAACTGAGAGTTAGCAGAATTTGGATTCTGACTCCGTGCCATAGAAACTGTACCACGCTTATGAGAAAGATTTGAAAACTCTGCTGTTAAATTTGGTTTTTCTGCCCCTCCCATACCAGCACGTGATAAATTGAATTTTTCACTATCCTTCTTTCCAAATTGCACATCCCCTGTTTGCGCCATAAAACCATCAATAACGCGATGGAAAATAACATTATCATAAGCACCTTCCCGTACCAGTTCTTTAATACGTGTAACATGACAAGGTGCCAAATCAGCAAAAAGCTCAATAACAACTCTGCCCTTTGTTGTTTCAAGAATTAAAGTATTCTCTGGATTTTTATTCTCAGCCATATGGAAAGCTCCCTTGATTCATTTCTCAACTTGTAAAGTAGCAGCATTAATAACATCAGGATTTTTTACAGATCCATTATTACTTGTCGTACCTTTTTTTATTTTATCAACAACATCCATCCCCTTTATAACCTCTCCAATAACCGTATACTGACCGTTTAAAAAATCAGCATCATCAAAACAAATGAAGAATTGAGAATTCGCGGAATCCGGATCTTGTGATCGTGCCATCCCAACTGTGCCACGCTTAAACGGCTGTTTTGAAAACTCCGCCGGTATATTGGGATAATTTGAACTACCCATACCAACGCGTTTCAGATCAAAATCTCTACTGCCTTTTTTTCCAAATTCTACATCACCAGTTTGCGCCATGAAATTAGGAATAACGCGATGAAACACAACATTATTATAGGCCCCCTCCTCTGTTAATCTTTTGATTTGCGCAACATGCTTTGGCGCCAAATCAGGACGCAGACGAATAATGACATCACCATCTTTGAGAGATAAAACAAGAAGGCTTGCATCACTTGCTGGGCTAGAATTACCAGCGACTGCAGACAATGAAAAAAAACAAAACACACATATCAAAACAGCAAAAATTCTACGAGACACAATTACTCTCCCCTAAAAGATTGGTATTTCGAGCTTAAAGCTTGTGCAACATTGGGCGGTACAAATGGTGTCACATCACCTCCCATAGAGGCAATTTGGCGTACCAATGTAGAAGTTATCGCGCGCCCAGAAACACTTGCCGGCAAAAAAACAGTTTGCAATTCAGGAGCCATAACACCATTCATTCCTGCCATTTGCATTTCATAATCAAGATCAGTACCATCACGCAATCCACGAATGAGAAATGAAGCACCAACTTCACGCGCCTTCTCAATGAGAAGGTTGCTAAATGAAAGAACCTGCAATCGATTAGAATCTGCACCAAATAAGTCTTTCCCTACCTGCGTAATGAAATCAACACGCTCTTCGAAGCTAAAGAGTGTTTTTTTGTCAGCCTGTATCCCTATAGCGACGACCACCTTATCAGCTAACACAAAACACCCTTTCAAAACATCAAGATGACCATTTGTAAGAGGATCAAAAGAACCCGCGTAAAGAGCAATTTTCATGACTTTACTCCTTCCTCTTAAAAATTATTTTTCTTCGCTCATATCAACTGTATCAGAATGCTTCTCACCTTCATCATCTAATGAACTCGTATCATCTTCAGGTTCAGAAATACGTTCAACCGATACGACTCTTTCACCTTTGGCTGTATTAAAAATTGTGACTCCCTTAGTTGAGCGCCCAGCAGTACGAATTCCCTCAACAGGGACACGAATAAGCTGCCCCCCATCTGATACCAACATAATTTGATCTTGCGCCTTCACCGGAAAAGCCGCTACTAATTTACCAATTTCAGCTGTTTTAGATGGATCTGTTGCGCGAATCCCTTTTCCGCCACGTCCCGAAATCCGGAACTCATAGGAAGAAGAGCGTTTACCATAACCAAACTCACTCACCGTCAAAAGCATTTGTTCACGTGCATGAAGTTCTGCATAACGTTCATCTGTTAACTCTGTTTCAGCCCCCCCATCCTCATCATCCAGAATGACAATATCTTCAACATCAGCATCTGCACCAGAAGCACGCCGTTCATTCATGACACGTTTAATATAAGCAGAACGCTCAATGGACGTCGCCTCGACATGCTCTAAAATTGTCATCGAAATGACTTTATCGCCTTTAGCTAAATTGATACCACGAACTCCCACAGAATTACGCCCAGCAAAGACACGAACATCAACAACTGGAAAACGGATACATTGTCCATTGGCTGTTGTTAGAACAACATCATCATGTTCTGTACAGGTTTCAACAGAAAGAATTTCATCTTCTTCATCAAGTTTCATTGCAATTTTACCATTACGATTAACCTGAACGAAATCTGATAATTTATTGCGACGCACAGTTCCACGTGTTGTCGCGAACATAATATCTAATGCACTCCAGCTCGCTTCATCTTCAGGCAAAGGCATAATCGTTGTAATACGCTCACCTTGTTGTAAGGGAAGCATATTGATCAAAGCCCGCCCACGCGATTGGGGTGTCCCCAGCGGCAGTCGCCAAACTTTTTCCTTATAAACAATCCCACGTGATGAAAAGAAAAGAACCGGAGTATGCGTATTGGCAACAAACAACCGCGTTACAAAATCCTCATCCTTCGTGGACATACCAGAACGCCCCTTACCACCACGTCGCTGTGCACGATAGGTATTAAGAGGTACGCGCTTAATATAGCCACTATGGCTTACCGTTACCACCATATCCTCTGGTGCGATCAGATCTTCACTCTCCATCTCAGCGCTACCAAAACCAAATACGGTACGTCGCGGCGTTGCAAATTCCTCACGAAGAGCACTCAACTCATCCTTAACAATAGACATAATGCGTACGCGTGATGCCAAGATCTCAAGATAGTCAGCGATATCCACGCCAATTTTATTCAATTCATCAGCGATTTCATCACGCCCAAGGGCTGTCAATCGTTGCAAACGCAATTCTAAAATAGCACGCGCCTGTTCTTCAGAGAGATTATAAGTACCATCCTCATGAATAATATGACGAGGATCATCAATAAGTTTAATCAAAGGCGCGACATCCATCGCTGGCCAGCGTCGCTCCATTAACTGTGCACGTGCTGTCTGCGGATCAGGAGCTTTGCGAATAAGCGCTATAATTTCATCAATATTGGCAACAGCAAGGGCAAGGCCAACCAAAACATGTGCTCGCTCACGCGCTTTACGCAAAAGATATTTTGTTCGCCGACTGACAACTTCTTCCCGAAAAGAAACAAATGCACGAAGCATATCAAGCAACGTCATCTGTTCGGGTTTTCCCCCATTCAAAGCAACCATATTACAACCAAAGGAAGTTTGCAGCGGCGTATAACGATATAATTGGTTTAAAACAACTTCCGCAACAACATCTTTTTTCAACTCAATAACAACGCGATATCCATCACGATCCGATTCGTCACGCAAATCAGAGATTCCCTCAATGCGTTTATCGCGCACCAATTCGGCCATTTTCTCAATCATTGTGGCCTTATTAACTTGATAAGGGATCTCACTCACAATAATTGCCTGCCGACCACTACGAATTTCTTCAATATCAACTTTAGCACGCATAATAATTGAACCCCGCCCTGTTTCATAAGCTGAACGGACACCAGAGTGGCCAAGGATAATACCCCCTGTAGGAAAATCCGGACCAGGAATAATTTCAATTATTTTATCGAGTGTGATATCAGGATTATCAATCAAAGCAATACAACCATCAACGACTTCACCAAGATTATGGGGAGGAATATTGGTTGCCATTCCTACAGCAATTCCCCCTGACCCATTAACCAAAAGATTGGGAAAACGTGCTGGCAAGACAACCGGCTCACGCTCACGCCCATCGTAATTATCCTGAAAATCAACAGTATCTTTATCAATATCAGCTAAAAGTTCTTCTGAAACTTTTTCTAAACGACACTCAGTATAGCGCATAGCTGCAGGTGGATCACCATCAACGGAACCAAAATTCCCCTGACCATCAATCAATGGATTTCTCAAAGAGAAGTCCTGCGCCATACGCACTAATGCATCGTAAATTGAAGCATCACCATGGGGATGAAATTTCCCCATAACCTCACCAACAACACCAGCAGATTTACGATACGACTTATTGAAAGAAAGCCCCATCTCATTCATAGCATGAAGGATACGTCGATGAACAGGCTTAAGACCATCACGGACATCAGGGAGTGCACGCGAAACAATCACGCTCATCGCATAATCGAGATAGGAGCGTTGCATTTCATCAATAATACTGATTGGTTCAATACCGGTCAGCACATCACGTTCTGGGTGTGGAGTAAGATCGGTCACAATTTAAAAACTTTCAAAAAAGAATCATTTCACTTTATTTATATCGGTTTATATCGAAAAATACACAAAAATGCTAATTTCTCTCCCATAACAAAAAAGAAATTTAACAATATTTTTCAAGATGTTATTAATTTATATTTTAAATTACCAATAATAATTAACAACTTTCACTTTGCTAAACTTCAAAAATCTAAAACAAACAAACCATAAAGCAATCATAATACTGCAACTTTAAAGCCTCTTAAAAAGGAACATCATCATCTAATTTGTGTGAAAAACTTTCTCCTAATTGGTTATTATTTTGACCAAAAGTATTTCTTTGATTTGAACTACTATTAGCAAAGTCACCACTGTAACTCCCCCCTTGACTTGCTCCCTGCTCTCCACCCGCTGCTCCGCGCCCATCAAGCATTTGTAATTCACCACGGTATTTTTGCAAAACAACCTCTGTCGTATAACGGTCATTTCCATTTTGATCTTGCCATTTTCGTGTCTGTAACTGCCCCTCAATATAAATTTTGCTCCCCTTTTTTAAATATTGCTCTGCAACTTTGACAAGGTTTTCATTAAAAATAACAATACTATGCCACTCAGTGCGTTCTTTTCGCTCATTTGTATTCCGATCGCGCCAACTTTCTGAAGTAGCAATACGCAGATTTGCCACTTGATCACCAGAATTCAAACGGCGGATTTCAGGATCCGCACCAAGATTACCAATTAAAATAACTTTATTAAGGCTACCAGCCATCGCATAAACTCCAAAATTTTAATTTGTAAAATACTCTGTTCTATAACAGTTATAACCATCTTGACCTTCAATTTACATGTCGCAATTGACCATCAATATAGGTATTGCTATCCTTTACCAATATTGTATTCAGTGTAATTATAACAAAAGATGATAAAAACGCATAGTTTATTCCACCACGAGAGAATAAAAAGCTACTCATTTGTATTTTTTTCACAAAACTTATACCTTCCTTTTGCATTAAAGCAGTTAAACACATTGTAATTCTAAAAAAACAGTTTTATTCCATTTTAGGTGCTCAATTTTTGCCACATATGCCAAGGATAAAGTATGACTCATCAAAAATATATCTCCATTCGCGGTGCACGTGAGCATAACCTTAAAAATATTGATCTCGATCTGCCTCGTGATAAACTCATTGTTATAACAGGACTTTCTGGATCAGGGAAATCATCCTTAGCGTTTGATACAATTTACGCTGAAGGACAACGCCGTTATGTCGAAAGCCTTTCAGCCTATGCACGCCAATTTTTGGAAGTCATGCAAAAACCCGATGTCGACCGCATAGACGGTCTCTCTCCAGCTATCTCCATTGAACAAAAAACAACCAGTCGCAATCCTCGTTCAACGGTAGGGACCGTTACTGAAATCCACGACTACATGCGCCTTCTCTTTGCCCGTATTGGCATTCCTCATTCTCCTGCAACAGGACTTCCTATTGAAAGCCAGACAGTAAGCCAAATGGTGGATCAAATTATGTCCTTACCAGAAGGAACGCGAATTTTTATTATGGCCCCTTTGGTGCGAGGACGAAAGGGAGAATATAAAAAAGAGCTAACAGATCTTTTAAAAAGAGGATTTCAACGCGCTAAAGTTGATGGAAAATTCTATGAAATCGCTGATATTCCACCTCTTGATAAAAAATATAAACACGACATCGATGTCGTGGTAGACCGCATTGTTGTACAAAAGGATATCACCTCTCGCTTGGCTGATAGTATAGAAACCTGTTTACAGCTAGCAAATGGGCTTGCCATTGCTGAAATGGCAGACCAACCCTTAGCACAAAAAGAAACGACAAAGGAATCTGCTCATAAATCAAAAAATGATACACACAAACGGCTCATTTTTTCAGAAAAGTTTTCCTGCCCTGTATCGGGTTTTTCTATTCCTGAAATTGAACCACGCCTTTTTTCGTTCAATAATCCTTTTGGCGCCTGTCCTCTCTGCGATGGACTGGGCATAAAAAAAACAATGGATCCACTGAAAATTGTGCCCAATAAAAATCTTACCCTCAAGAATGGCGCCATTGCCCCTTGGGCTAAATCAGATTCACTTTACTATAAACAAACCTTAGAAGCATTAGGAAAAGCTTACGGTTTCAAACTCACAGATCAATGGTGTGAACTCTCTAATGAAGCACAACAGGCTATTCTCTACGGTACAAAAAGAGATGAAATTTCTTTTATCTATAAAAATAATTCTGGTTCGCATAAAATGACCCAACCTTTTGAAGGAATCATCCCTAATATGGAGAGACGCTGGAAAGAAACCGATTCTGCTTGGTCTCGAGAAGAAATCGAACGTTATATGTCTTCTTCGCCCTGCCCAGCTTGTCACGGTTATCGTTTAAAACCAGAGGCACTTGCTGTAAAAATCAACGGAATGCATATTGGGCAAATATCAGATCTTTCTATTCTAAAAGCAGATAATTGGTTTGCCAATGTTCATCAACATCTCACAGAAAAACAACGTAATATCGCCGTACGTATTTTAAAAGAAATTCGTGAACGTTTGGCTTTTTTAAATCATGTAGGATTGGAATATCTTACCTTGTCTCGAAATTCAGGAACGCTTTCAGGGGGAGAAAGCCAACGCATTCGGTTGGCATCTCAAATTGGTTCTGGTCTTACAGGCGTTCTTTATATTTTAGATGAACCATCTATCGGTTTACACCAACGCGATAACGAACGCCTGTTGGAAATGCTGCGCCATTTGCGCAATCTTGGCAATACAGTTATTGTTGTTGAACATGATGAAGATGCTATTCTCACAGCAGACTATGTTGTCGATATGGGGCCTGCCGCGGGCGTTCATGGTGGAGAAATCATAGCGCAAGGAACACCGCAGGAAATTATAGAAAATTCAGCCTCTCTCACAGGCCAATACCTTTCAGGAAAAATGGCTGTTAAAATGCCTACAGAGCGACGCAAAATATCAAAAACGAAAACACTTAAAGTCATCGGCGCCAAAGGCAATAACCTCAAAAATATCAATGCGAATATTCCTCTTGGAACCTTCACATGCATAACTGGTGTTTCTGGAGGAGGAAAATCAACATTTCTTATTGAAACGCTTTTCAAAGCAGCATCACATCATATCATGGGCTCTCATCACAGCCCTGCCAGCTATGACAAAATTGAAGGATTAGAATTTCTTGATAAAGTCATCGATATCAACCAGTCTCCTATTGGACGCACCCCACGCTCTAATCCCGCAACCTATACAGGTGCTTTTACACCGATTCGTGAGTGGTTTGCCGATCTTCCAGAATCAAAAGCCCGCGGTTACAAAGCTGGGCGTTTTTCATTTAATGTGAAAGGAGGACGGTGCGAAGCATGTCAAGGTGATGGAGTCATCAAAATTGAAATGCACTTTTTACCTGATGTCTATGTTACTTGCGATGTCTGTAAAGGAAAACGCTATAACCGAGAAACACTAGAAATAAAATTCAAAGGACAGTCTATAGCCGATATTTTGGATATGACAATTGAAAAGGCAGAGGAATTTTTCCAAGCTATTCCCGCTATTCATAATAAAATGGAAACTCTCATTAAAGTAGGATTGGGTTACATAAAAGTAGGACAGCAAGCAACCACACTTTCTGGTGGGGAAGCACAACGTGTAAAACTTGCGAAAGAACTTTCTCGTAAAACAACGGGACGTACACTCTATATTTTGGATGAACCGACAACAGGTTTACATTTTCATGATATTTCCAAACTTCTTGAAGTGCTTCACGAACTAGTCGAGCAAGGCAACACAGTTATAGTCATTGAACATAACCTTGATGTTATAAAGACAGCCGACTGGATTATTGATTTAGGACCAGAAGGTGGAGATCGCGGTGGTAAAATTGTTGCAATTGGACGCCCTGAAGACATCATTAAGGTTCCCGCTTCCTATACGGGAAAATTTCTAAAAGATGTTTTACTGCGCCCATCTCTCTATAATTCCAATTCTTAGAAACGCTTTCTATTGTAAAATACAGCATACTAACAAAGCCTGTACTTTTATTATTACCTGTAAACCAACACCTAATTCCAGTGGTGCAACACGTTTGAAGCAAAGACTAAAAACAATTTAGCGCTTTATAAGCTGTTTCAGTTGTCGTATTGCCAAATAGGAACGCGCACATAATTGCGTATTTATTCTCTGTTTTGTTTATACCTGAAACGACCAGACAACCTAAACTGGGAAGAATATGAAGTTTTAAGGGTATAAATAAATTTCTATATTTCCATTTCCTTTTAATTTATCTTTATGATTTTCCAAGGCATCCACAGCAATATCTTATAATGAAGATTGCCATTGCTTCACACTTTTATTTATCGCGTTCCTTAATGAAGATCACATTCCTCACGAAGGAACAAAACGCCCCAAACGGAATATATTTGCGTTGCCAATTCCCACATCTGTTTTAAAGAAACATTTCTCAATGCTCTCAAGCCTATTTCACGACGGCTCCTATGAATGCTATAATGATAAACTCATTATTGTACACCACCATCTTTACATTTATGAATCGGCATCATCACACTCTTTTCCAATATTTGTCTTCCCTACTCCCTAATATTGTAAAGCCTTTAATTATCGAAAGCTTTCATAAAAAGCATTTTATTTCTTTTTTCAAATGTTGTTATCCACACACTCATAACTATTTATGATATATAAAGGTATCGTTTTGATTGGTTGACGATAAAAGGATCTAAAATGAGAAAATCTTACGCTATTAGAGTTTCTCATTCAATGTGGAGAGCGTCTAATTATCCTTATAAGTCAAGATATTATCTAATAAAAAAGAAACAAAACTCTTTTATTATATTATTTGAATTCTTGTATAAGAATTGTAAGTTTTTTTCTCAAAAAACAGTATTTGGCTGTATTCTACAAAAGAAACTCTCCTAACAGAGCATAGAGTGTCATTATTTTCGACTTTTTGTGCACAAAGTATCTGTTGGACATCTTACAGTTGTCAATATAATGTGATGCAGTCTAAAAAGACAAAATAACGTTGGAGATAATTTCAGCATGAAAAAAATTGAAGCCATTATAAAACCTTTCAAACTTGATGAAGTGAAAGAAGCGCTTCAAAAAATTGGGTTACATGGTATTACAGTAACAGAAGCGAAAGGTTTTGGTCGTCAAAGGGAACATACAGAACTTTATCGTGGTACGAAATATGTTGTTGACTTTCTACCTAAAGTAAAGATTGAAATTGTTGTGTCCGATGAAAAACTGGAACAAACTGTTGATGCAATACGTAAAGCAGCTCAAACCAAACATATAGGGGATGGAAAGATATTTGTCTTTTCCATTGATGATGCAATTCGTATAGGCACGGACGAAACCGGTATCGATGCCCTTTAATAAATAACGAGAAAATTCACTTTTTTATCCACCTCAACGCCATATTAAGGAAATTGAATATGACAACCGCATCAGATATTATCAAACAGATTACAGACAACGAAATCCGTTTTGTTGATTTACGTTTTACTGATCCACGAGGAAAATTGCATCACATTACAATGGATATCGCAGAGATCAGCGAGGATACTTTTAGTGATGGTGTCATGTTTGATGGTTCTTCAATTGCTGGTTGGAAAACAATTAATGAATCTGACATGGTTTTAATGCCAGATCCAGCAACAGCACATATTGATCCTTTTTTTGCTCAATCTACTTTGGTCATATTTTGTGATGTACTTGATCCTGTCTCTGGTGAGTTTTATCGTAGAGATCCTCGTTCTATCGCCAAAAGGGCTGAGGTGTATATGAAATCTTTAAACATTGGAGATACAATCAATGTGGGTCCAGAAGCAGAGTTTTTTATCTTTGATGATGTGCGCTATAAAACGGACCCTTACAACACAGGGTTTAAACTCGATTCAAGTGAACTTCCCTCTAATGATGATACGGAATATGAAACAGGAAATCTAGGGCATCGCCCACGAATAAAGGGAGGCTACCTTCCTGTTCCGCCGATTGATTCCTGCCAAGATATGCGTTCTGAAATGCTCACAGCACTCAAGGATATGGGCGTACAGGTCGAAAAACACCATCACGAAGTAGCAGCAGGCCAACATGAATTGGGTATTCGTTTTGATACACTTGTTCGCGAGGCTGACAAGATGCAAATTTTTAAATATGTTGTACATCAAATAGCAAACAGTTATGGGAAAACAGCAACCTTCATGCCGAAACCAGTTTTTGGTGATAACGGCTCTGGAATGCATGTCCACATTTCCATTTGGAAAGATGGCAAACCCATTTTTGCAGGAAATGAATATGCTGGACTATCAGAAACCTGTCTGTTTTTTATCGGTGGTGTTATTAAGCACGCAAAAGCAATAAATGCTTTTACAAACCCATCCACAAACTCCTATAAACGTTTGGTTCCTGGTTATGAAGCTCCTGTTCTTCTTGCCTATTCAGCACGTAATCGTTCTGCATCTTGCCGTATTCCTATGAGCTCCTCACCAAATTCAAAACGCGTAGAAGTTCGTTTTCCAGACCCAACAGCAAATCCCTATTTGGCATTTGCAGCCCTTTTAATGGCTGGTCTTGACGGTATCAAAAACAAAATTCATCCCGGACATGCTATGGATAAAGATCTTTATGATCTTCCCTTAAAGGAACTTAAAGAAATCCCTACTGTTTCAGGAAGCCTGCGTGAAGCGCTTGAAGCACTTGACAAAGATCGTGGCTTTCTTAAAGCTGGCGACGTTTTTGATGATGATCAGATTAATTCCTTCATTCAAGTAAAGATGCAAGAAGTCTTGCGTTACGAAACAACACCCCATCCTGTTGAATTTGATATGTACTATTCTGTTTAAACAATCAATACGCATTCTTTTGATTTTTAAAGTGGAGGCAAAAGCCTCCATTTTTGTGGATATTCTTCTCATGCAAAAGCGCAAGAGGCTTTTTGCTCGTCCGCTTTTCCTTTATAATGTATTGAATCTCTTCAAATGAATTAACAAAGGTTTCTAATGCCGCGAATTTGTTTTCTCGTTCCCGTTCTTTTATGCATTGTCTTTATCACATCAACAACTAAAGCACATACAATAACCAACCAAAAACTTACAACTCTTGAGAAAGCAACATCTGCTTATAGTAAAGCACTTAAAAATGCCGATGCAAATGCCATCTTAAATGCTATTCCTCCCCAAGTCATCAACCGCTTAACCGCCAAAAAAAATCTTAATCAATCACAATTTCTACAAATCATGAAAAGCCAAATAGAACGGTTGGCAGAAAGTTACAAGATTGAAACGATCAACATTGATCAAAAACAAAAACGTGAAGGTACCCTTGATAATGGTACCCCTTATTTTGTTATACCCGTGGAGCTTGTAACCACAACAAATGCTGGGAAAAAATGCTCTATTCAAACTGAAATTATTGCCCTACTTCACGATAACCAATGGTATTTTATCCGTGGCAATGACGAAGCGCTCTTAACCATAACTAATGAACTATTTCCTGGACTTGATAAAGTAAAAACCAATCCTCAAAAAGTCACAAAAATACTCTGAGCCAAAAGAATGCACGTAAATAAAAGATTTTCCCCTATAAACAAGTTGTAACAATTGTAGCAGCAGCATTAAATTCAACTTTTTTATGAGCAAGGCGTGCTATTGTTTCTTTATCTATTCCCCATTGTTCCATCATCCAATCTTCATCTAAATGGGCAATAGACCAAGCATGATCAGCATCAATGTTTCCCGCAGCAACAGCAAGAGCAATGAGAGCAGATCCCGTTAAGGTTGTCATCATATGAAGTGCAGCAAGCATATAAGCAGACTCAACGCTTCGTAAATAATGACTCACAGCTTGAAGTGCTTCTGGTGATTGTTCCACATGCATCAGCCCTTCTGTCAAATAAAACCTTGCACCCAGTTTTTTTTCTGCCCAATCTAATAAAGGATCCCATTGCTCAGATTGTTTTTGCACCAACTCTTTAGGTGTCTGTGCACGATAAAAGATCATATCACATGCAACGAAACGCAATAAATCTTCAAAAACCACCTGCATATCATCAGCGATACCATCAATAACAGTATTAACCAAACGCGTCATCGGCATTTTTGCAGGATCAACAACGTGCTTTTGGTTCTCAAATTCCTGAGCAACATATTCAGCAAACACTTCTGATGGCACATGAAAATGACGCCTTGCGGGCGTTTTTACGGGACGTTCATCCAATAAAATCGTAAAGCCGACCTCCTCACAAGCGATCTTCACTTGCTTATAAAACCGTTTTGGGTGTGATTGGCATGAAAGATTTTGAATCTTTTGAACAGAACTCTTCTTATTCAATGGCATATCAAAATGATCCAAAATCTCACGCATATTTGTTTACCTCTGATCTTTTCAAAAAAACGACTGTTTCTTTAGGTTCTGTAGCTTCAATAAGGTTTAATCTGACCTTCTTAACGATTCCAAAGAAGAAAAAAATCTTGCCAATCTCAATCTGATTTAAGAGTTATATTTCATGTTTCTTTTACAAACAAGACAATGATGATTGCCTTTTATATATTTAATACAATCATAATAGTAAAACAATTTCTAAAAGTATTATCTTAATTAAGAAGTTAAATATATTGAGTTTTATGGCAAAGATGTTCACGCCTTACCAATTTGCTTATTATTCACCTATAATAGTATTATCAATATGAACAGATTCAAAAACGCTGCTCATCCAAAAAATGATAGAGCAGTGCGGTTTACGTGTCATTCACCTTCGCTTAACCATTCCAATAATTCTCTAACATATCCAATAAATACCCTGCATAGAATTTTTCCTGCTCAATTACTCCCCTAAACGACGATGTTTTACGGCATGATAGAATAATGAACAGACAAAATTATAATTGTAAATTTTCTTTCATATATACATTATTTTATAAAGCACTAAATTATTTAACGCATTGTGCTTGATATACTCTACATATTACACTATTTTAAATTTAGGCATATTTTTATAAAGAATAGAGATCATGCAATCTGAAAATAATACTTTTATCTATACACTTGGCCTTGCAGATACTAACTGTGCAGCAGCAGAACAATAGTGGCTTAACAATCACAATAAAAATATTTTGTCCACTGACTCGAGATCCCGTATTATCTTATACGCAACTCTTGAAGAAGCATTTAATGAACTTGCTCAAAAAAAAGATGCTTATCTCTTAAGTTGTGCTGCTTCCCCTGATTTGCATACACTCATATTTACCCGTTTAGGTGATATGCAATTATTTGACAGCTTTATCATGCCTACTCACTCTATGGTTTTAGCTAAACGCAATAACATTGATGAAATTAAAACCATAGCGCCTCATCCTGCCCCGCAATCTCTGGTAGCTCATCAATATGACAAAGTATTTGCCAACAGCAATGCTGATGCAGCCGTTCTTTGTAAGGCTGAAAAAGCCGATGCTTGTATCACAACATCGGTTGCGGCAAATCGCTATAAGCTGAATATTATCGAAAATTTTGAACAAATGCCAATGACCTTTTTGCTCCACTCACTAAAGTCAACTAATCATGAAAAAATCTGAAGTGCTTCTTTCCATTGTTAACTTAGTTGACAAATTCCGTATGCGCCAAGAACGAAATGGGAGCATTAAGGAACCAACTTCAGCAGATAGTAATATGATCCAATGAATTGATCACTCTGCTGAACCACCATGCTAATATTCTTGATGGATTATCTCCAAAACTTTTAGCGATCATTTCTGATGATCTTCTTCAGTGGATGCTCAGCGGTTTAACGCCCCCTCCTCAATTTGATAACACTTTGGCTGCTTTCAAAGCCCCATTACCAGATGCTCCCTTGTTTTTCTTGGCTCCAATGCGTGCAACAAATGGACCTGATCCAGAAGGATTCCAGCTGGAATTAGTTACAGGATATCGTCATGAAACGGCCTATCTTTCTGACGCCTCGAAATATACAAAGAATTATCTATCACCATTTCAATGTATAAAAATGGGAATAGCATCAAAGGGATTTTTAGAAGGCAAGTTCTATTCCCAGAATCTGTAGCGGCTGCTCAAAAAATTGATAAGCAAGCATTTGCTTTGTTTTTTTTCAGTAAATTCTTTGATATTTACAACAAGCAAACAATTGTGGAAGCTGAACGTTTACTCGGTCGAGATAGTAAATTCCTGTTCGGTCAATTGCATAGTCGTAACTTATCCAAAGAAGACATTTACGATGCTCGCTGTTTGTGGGGCTATTATCATGACTATGCACATCATACCGGACCGCGGCCATTGGATAAAAATCTGTATATAAAATTAAATTGGTTTACAGGTCTTCTAGAAGAAACTAAAGTTGATTTAATTACAGTGCGTATTATGCTACAAAATCATCCAAAATTTTGGAAAGAAATAACTGAATTTATCCTATTAGAACGCATATTTCGTTATCCAAAAGATTCTGATCAGCATATGACATTCGATGCTGGTACAGGGATCTTGCTTTTTGAAATATTGATGCGGAACAAAGCATTGATTGAAACAAATCAAGGTTATCTTCAATTTGATTTGGAGCGTCTTGAAAAAGTAATAATATTGATGATAGCAGATATAGAAGCACTTGAAGCATTAGATGATGACGCTTATTTGGCAGGAGCTAAAGATTATATCCAAAATAATCTTGGTAAGCCGCAAACTTCACAGTCACGATTTAATTTTTCAACATCATCTTATGCACAGCGAGTGATTAGAGGATTAAATCATTGAGTTTTATAAAAGGACGATTATTATTATTTACTTTTGCCATTCTAGCATTGTTTTCCATAAGTTGGTTATTATCTAAGAATTTGGTTAGCAATATACCCGTCATGCATGCGGTTGGACTTAGGTTGTTTTCCACCGCTGCTACCTTATGGCTGATTGCAGTATTTCGTGAGAAAGCTGTTTTCAGATCCATACCATTACTTTCCATGATACCTTCTTTTTTAATTCTCTCAGTGTTAGGATTCTCGTTATATTTTGTATGCAGCTTTGGTGCATTAAAATCACTCAAAGCCAGTGATTTAACCATGGTGCTCGCTACTATTCCAGGAATTACTTATATATTAGGTGCATTGACAAATGTCCTTAAATTCTCATGGCTGAAGCTTAGTGGAGTGATAATTGTCAGTGTAGCAGCTGTAGCATTCAATATAAACAGTGGAGAAAGTGGATACAACCTAATAGGAATAGCTCTTGCTTTAACAGCAGCCCTTTCTTACTCTGCTTATGGCTTATTGTCTAAACGTTATCTTAAAAATTTACCTTTGCTCACCTCACTGGCTTGGATCACGACAATTTCTGCAGCATCATTTATGCCATTATTTATTTTTGATCCTGCCCCACTCTTATATCTTAAGTTAGAAGATATATTTAAAATATTGATTTTAGGAACTGTTTGCTCGGCACCAGTTTACGTATTATACCAAAAAGTTTTAGCCGAAGGAGGCGTATTATACGCCAACACTATCGGCGTATTATCCCCTTTTGCAGTGGTTGTATGTGAATGGATAATCGGCTCGAGCCCTTCCCTCAATATGATCAAAATAATTGCTATGATTGTAGTTGTTATAGGGATGACACTCTTATTTATAGATGCATCAAAGGTATCTACATGGCAACAGAAACGTCGTGCCCAAAATTCCAAATTTAATGAGGAAACAAAATGAAAAAACTCGCGTTAGTTTGCCAGCGCAATGCAAAATTACCATTTATATTTGAAGCAGCACAAGCAGCTAATATCGAATTAATAATGATCTATGATACCGCTGAAAGCGCTCCCACTCAACACCCCGCAGCAGTCACTTCAACTTGGCAACTTCCTGTTTTTGATAACCCAGAGGCAGCTCTAGACACTTTTGCAACAGGAGCAAAAGAACGCAATATTGCTGGGGTTATGACCCTTCGCGAAGAAGCCATCCTATGGACAGCTTTGGCTGCAAAAAAAATCAATACTCCAAGTATTGAACCAGAAGTAGCAGCATTAACCAGAAATAAATATCTCATGCGTCAAACTTTCGCTAAAGCAGGCTTAAGAACACCAGGATTCTTTTATATAGATCATCCAGAAGACCTATCAAAAACACAAGCCTTGGATTATCCAGTCGTTATTAAACCTGTCTCTGGATGGGCAAGTGCAGGCGTCATGTTAGCTAAAAATTCCGCTGAACTTCCTGATCTCATTAAAGCCGTATGGAATGTTCAGCATAAAGACATGGCACGTTTTAATGATAAAAGTAAACCTGTAGGCTTAGTCGTAGAACAGTATTTGCCAGGAAAAGAGTTTGTCGTAGAATGCTTTGTTGATACAGCAGGTGTACACGTTCTATCCGTTGGAGACAAGGGACAGCCTGAGGGACCATGGTTTGAAGAAACAATTTATCGTCAACGATGTGATATAGATGATCCTTTAATTATTGCTTTATGTGAGGCTGCATGCTCTGGAGTTAAAGCTCTTGGTATAAATATGGGTGCTGCCCATGTAGAGCTACGCCTAGATGCTAATAATTTACCTTATATCATTGAGATAGGCGCTCGTATAGGTGGATCAGGTGTTTCCCATTTTATTGTTGAGCAAGGCACAGGAATTTCATTTGCAAAACTATGTATGAATGCCGCTTTAGCTGAAAAAAACTTAGACCTTCCCGATATACTCCCAGCTAAAAAAGTGGCGGCAAATTATATTATTCCTCTTCATGGGTATGGACGGTTTTCTGGATTTTCAGGTCTAGATAAGGTTGCACAGCATCCTCAAACCGCCAGAACTATCATTTTCTTTGAAACCAATCACATTTCACCACCTCCACCAGCATTTGGTGGATATCCTGGTTTTATTTTCTCTGTTCATAACTCAAACGAAGAAGCACGCAATTACCATAAATGGCTCGATGATACCTTAAGCATCATATGGAAACACCATGTTTATCAATAGCCCGATAAAGATATTTTTACTGTCCCTGAACTTTGATATAAATCTTATCGATACAAACGAAATTACAATGCGAATGCGATTGCCTAAAACTTTGCAAACGTTTTTCCATTAAAGATGCATATTTAAAAAAAAACAGGAATTGAGGAAGATATAATCTACTTTTACACCCCATTTTAATAAAAGCTCTTCAATGTTTCTATATTTGAAACAATAATAAGAACTTATGAACGATTTTTTTGATACGATCAACCTCTTCTCCCCACGTCTTAAAAGAAGAAAAAAATCTTATCTCCCCACTTTGATATAAAACTTATATTTCATATCTATTTAACAAATAAGACAATGATCTTGTTCATATATTCAATACAGCCATTAGAACAATTTTTTTAAAGGATTTATCTTTATTAAGAACTGAAGATATTGAATTTGATGTTAAAAGTGATCATGCTTTACCACTTTTCTTATTATCCATCGACAACAATGCAAACGATACGAACAGCTTCAAAAACGCTTTTTGCAAAATTTTAAAGCAAAAAAATACGCATCATCCACGAAACGATAGAGCTGTATATTGCATATATCCCCTCCTTTGCTTAACAGCAAAAGCTTTTAATCAACAGTCAATGTCTCCCTGCCTTTCATGATTGATATCAGCGACCTCAAACGCCAGTCTTTACAACATGATAGGATAATAAGGCTACTATTTTAAAAAGCTGATGACAAACACATCCCCAATATTTATAGCAAAAATAACACAAATAGATTTACAGTCTCATTATCATTTTTTTTGAAGCATTTAAGCTCCCCTATCAATCAGATAAAAAATAAATCAACGTGATCCTTCCATACCTATTAAAACACATGATACCATTATTAAAAGAAGCAATTAAAATTGCTGCATCATCAATGGTTTAAATCACGACAATAAAACAAAACTTTAAAAATCACATTTATTATTTTTAAAAAGATTTATTAAAAATGATAGCGCAAACCACCAGAAAAATGAACTCCAGAAAAACCAGCCTTGGTTAACCTATGCTGATAGCTAAGATCACTGTGAAGTGTAACTTTAGAAGAAAACTGCGCATTGATACCCAAACCTGTTTCTAAGGAAGAACCGAAAGAACCCAACTGGAAAACATCTTTAAAATGAACAAATTGTTCTTTATCAAAACAATGAGCAAAATGAATATTGCCATAAAAAGAAGTGATCCAATCCTTATCAGAGGCTGTAAATGTTTTACTTAAACGCCCACCAACACGCACAAACCATTGATCTATTTTTTTCATCTCAACATCAAATCCATCAATATCACGAAACTTATCAAATTGAAGATGTTGATAAATAAGCTGAAGTTGTGGATCAAAAATAAGATCTTTATATCCTGTCATAGACACTTTACCAGCAGAAAACGACACGTTCAAAGGATTTGCTTTGAATGTCGCCGTCTTACCCCAAACACGGCTACGCACATCCCCTTTAAACAAACCATAAGATAAAAGACCGTCTACGTAAAAATCAGTGTAATGTTTCACACTAGCATATGCCGTAAATGACCATTTATTAAATGTACTCTTTTGACTTTGTTCCACGTTATGAGGTTGTAAGGAAAGCTTTCCATAGGTTCCCATAATCCCAAAAGATGTCGTACTATATGCACCATCTATTGTTTTGAGCAAAATATCTGTTTTTATAGCGTTATAATCAACATGACCATCGTACCCATATTTAAGTGTAGAAAGATCTGAGACATAACGATAACTCCCACCATAACCGTGGACAGATAAAGCAAAGTTCCCTTCAACTTTTAATAATTTACGAGGAATAGACCGCCTAACTTGCAACTGCTTTTGTTGATGACTAATATCCATGAGCCCAACATGAAACAAAGCATTTGGTAACAAAAGATAGGTCAGAACTTGTGGAACAACCTCTCTGACCTTTAACTCAGAAGGGGGAATAGCAGACACCTCTAAAACAGGCTGAATATATTTACTTTCAAGGCGAAAATCCCAAAAATCTCCATCTCCTTCAACCAATCTTTGAGAAGTTTGTGCATTTCCAAGAGCAGAAGCTGGACCATAAGCATGAAGATAATATTGGTAAGGCAAACCCTCTAATGCGATATAAGCACGATTTAACTGAAAAGAATCCTCTGCCGCTTTTCCAGAAACCTGAATAAGTGAAATACTATGAGCATTTTCACCGGTTGCTATCTCACCCTGATTTCCTGCAACAAATTGCACATAAACTGTTGTTTTTCCAGAAACATCACCATGTATTAAAAGCCGATCAGTTTTTGTATTATCAAGCAAACCATCCCTACTGAGATACGTATTGAGATAAATATCTGCCCTATCTTGCGCACTATAAACTTCTTTTTCTCCCTTCCCAATATGAAGTGTCTGATACTCCTGAAACATTGGAGTCTCAAAAGCAATAAAACTATCAGAAACTTTCACAAATGAAATAGACGAACTTGTACGGTTTGCAACTTGCAAATCGATCTCTCTTCTTTTTGTCAAAAACCATTTTGATCCCCTTGTTAAATAAAGCTCAGCAATAGAATCATCGGCAACACGAGTCCCTCCTATCAATGAAGAAGAATTAGCCAAAATCGCTACACTTCCCCCTTTTTCAGCTGTTAATAATAAGTCACCAAAAATTTTTGTACCTTCTGTTACTCCAATATAAATACGACTGTTATGGCTATGAACAGCTGTCCCATCTGGAACCTCAAAAATCGTCCTTTTCAAAAAGACAAGCCCCTGTTCATACGCATCATTTTCCCCATCCCTCTCAAAATATATACCTTGTTTGTTACCTATTGCTTTAATTGTTGAATCTTCAATATTAACCCGCGAAATTAAAATATTTCCTTCCCTGCCGTTATTGGATGGCGTGTTAGAATCTTGTCCAACTGTTAAAATATGAACATCCGTAGAAATAATATTCGTATTTTTTACATAAACAGAACCCTGATGTTTTACATTGAAAACTGTATGTATAATTTTTTCATTTGTATTTTCTTTGTCTTCTGTTTTTTGATATTTTGAAGCAATGGTAACACCATCTAAAGTCGCACTCCCCCCTCTCCCCACATAAAGCGCAGCAGCATCATTCACATCAATAAATCCACTTTTCATCTGAATACCCGCATCAGCACTAACGAAAAGAGCACTCTCTTGACCGATACCCAAACCTTCCACTTTAATTTTTGTATTCGTTAACGTAACAGATGCTCCTCGCTTCTCTGCATAAGCAGCAATCTGAGAAGCCTCAATTGTTCCACGATTAACCTCAATCATTCCACTATCAGCTTTAAGACCTATTGATACATTTTTAAAAGCTGAATCGCTCAAAACAATTTTTCCCCCTTGTGATACAAAAACACCATAAATATCTTCTATACTTGCAGTCCCTTCAACCTCTACACGCATTGCCTCAATAACTGTATTTGGCTCCTGTACTACTATAGCAGCAGGTAACATGAGAGAACGATCCTCCCCATTCTTTTTTTTAACAGGCGCCGTGAATTTATATACTTTATCACTAATTGTATGCTTTGAACCATCACTGCATTCATAAGGTAATTTGTTTTTGTCACATGACAGTGATGTATATGAATGAGAATGTGCCTCAATATTTATATTTAACAAAAAAGAAAAAATAGCTGCTGTAAAAACGCACGAATACAAGTGATTGTTAGATACCTTGACTATCATTGTTTTTCAAAACTTTCTTTTTTCAACAAAAACAAAAAATGCTGGCAAAAAAATAAACCACAAATTAAACACAACAAGAATAAAACGAACAAAATTATTTTATTTTTATGATAAATTACAGCATTCAATAATATGTTTTGTGTTTTATGTAAAGAAAGAACAAAAAGTTTAAAAATACCATTTAGGAGGACAATCCCTCTAAAGAAGGCATCTCAAAAACCGCTGAAAACTGCAATTACAAAAGGCCCAAAAACCAATCTTAAAAAAACGTGAAAAAATGCGAATTTTGAAGAGATATAATATTCAATTTATCTCACCACCGAAAAATAAAAATACAACAAAATGAGAATAACTTCTAAGATTAAACGATTAAAACGTTTTAATAAAACACAGCACAAAAAGATACAGTATACGAAATCTATAACCGCATCATCTCTTCAACTACAACAAAAAAACAAGAAATTGCACACTAATGTATAAGCTGATGTACACAATTTCTATATTAAAAATGCTAGATATCTAACAAAGAAATTTGAATAAATAAAAAACTTCTCCTAATACCCTATCATCAATGATTTGAATTAATAAATGTAATATTTTAGATCTTTTGATAAAATCTAAAATACAGTAAAACACTCACCATTCTGAACTTAAAAAACACCAAAATAAAATTTCATCAAAATTAGCTCTATGAAAGCTATCTGTTTATTATCGTTAAGGAAGATATTTTAGCAAAGCTATTATTTGCCATTCTTTATATTGAATAAATTTCTCTAAACAACAACTCACTCTCCTCGGCTAGCATCATCTGACAACAACACTATTGCCAATCTCGTAGCTGATGAATATAACTACATTAGAGACAAAAGAGCTATATCTCTCTTCTCCCGTTTAATATTTTTATTTAATTATTGCTTTAAAAATTAACGTTCTACTGTTGATGATCACTTGTGCAAAGCTTTTTTTATTTTCTGGCGCTTTTTATCATTTTCAAAACGTAACATCAAATCTCGCTCTTGTTTTGTCGAATTGGTTACACCAAAAGTATCATTGTCCATAACCTGCTGATACCCTGCTACCATTAAATTGACTAAAAATGAATCACTTCGCGGCGTTGATGAAAAATAGATTCCCTTTGAATCTTGTAATTTGTACCGATAACCTGCTTTAGTCATGCACTCATAAACTGCTGCAAAATCACTTGCACGCGAATCCATATTTTTAGAAGAAGCGTAGATTGGTTTCCAACCACATTTTGACAGTGCTTGTTGGACCATAGACTTACTGACACCAGACTTTTCCCATAATTCTAACGTCGATGGGGGAGGTTTGCTAATACACCCAGCAGAGCTTAATAAAATTATAGCAATCAATAATTTCAATGTTTTTTTCATTTCCCCCTCCGTCAATATTTACGATAGAAAGACTGATAAATCTTCTAATATTTTCTCACACGCAAGATGACTTTTGTTAGCATATAGATATTGAAGAAACAATCCCACCCCCCATGCAAAAACAAGAATGGAAGGATTTTTGATTACAGCAGCCTCAATACTTAAGGTTGACATTCAGGTTGTTCTTTATGCTCTTCACAATGAGGACTATTCAAGCGCCTCTCTACACTTCGCTGAGGAATAACAGCATCAGGCTGACAAATTGGAAGATTTTTATATTTCTCACACCACTTCATTCTTCCCAATTTATCTTGGAAACCTGCTTGGATCATACATGCATTCACAGACTCCTCAGCATTGAATTTCTCATCAGTACTTGTTTCTGTATCAAGACGACCATCAAGATGCTGTATTCCACATTCTAACAGAGCTTTTTTGATCTCAAGCTGATCAGCACCGGATTTTTCCCATGCATCTACAGCTGTTCGAGAAGGCTGCTCAGGGTAGCATCCAGCCATAACAAATAAGGTTATCCCGCTTAATAATTTTAAAATCTGCTTCATTTTCCTATCCTTGAGTAATTTTGATATTACGAAACAATCTATAAATTATTTTACATACTGTTTTTTATTTCCAAAACAATGATGAACATTATCAACCTATATTATTTTATCTTTCCGAAGATTATGCCATAATTATTATATCAAAAATACGGTAAAATTATTACTAAAATCATCTATCTATCAACGATATGCTTATAATTATTATCAATATTTTGATTACAACCAAAATAGATATTTTATATTATTGCGCCAACAGTTGTGGTACCCATAAATAAATAGCATTGACATGCTGAATTAAGCCCCCCCCGCGTACGGGTATGAGAAACATGAAGGTAGGGATTGTGATCGTCACAAACAGCAAGACTTAAGGTTTGCATTCAGGTGCATTTTTATATTTTTTACAAAAAGGGCTGTTCAAGCGCTTCTTGACACTGCGCCTCGGGATGACAGCGCCTGAACGACAAATCGGCAAGTTTTCGGCTCTAAAAGTATAACATGGCCCACCCGCTCTTGCTACCTCTTCATCTTTATAGCGGAAACCTGATTGAAGCATGCAAGCATAAATTGTTGCTTTTGCATTGATGCTCTGCTTTCTATTTTCTGGATCGACATCATAAGGAGTTGGCATACCACATTCTAACAAGCCTTTTCCTATCTCTGTAAAATCTGCTCCTGGCTTTTCCCACGCACTCAAATACCCTCCAGGAGTTTTATTAAACTGACATCCGGCTATACTCAATAGAGTTATCGCACTTAATAATTTTAAAGTTTGTTTCATTTTTTACTCCATGATTTAATTCAAGGCTTTTGTTCTAAATGAAATGTGCCATAAAACTTTTGGCATTTATAATCCACATCTCCAAGACAGGTATGGGAATTTATGGGATTTGTAGCCACTCTCTACCATTCTATCAAAAAGTTACTACCAGCAGGTATTGTCTCGTAGGTATAGCCATTACCGCCAATCCATCGGCTTACAAAGTCATATCTATACCCATCAAAAACCTGTTTCATGCGTCTGTGAATGGCTGCTATGATGGTCTGTCATGCCAACAATCGTCATACTTTCCCCCATTACATTGATATCTTGACCAGAAATCATATGAGAAGCAATAATCGTAGCATCTCATTGTACATCCATATCAAATTTGCCTGTTACCTCAAGGATAAACGGAATCGTTGTTGTGTGTGTTTCAGAGCTATTGGAAGACTTCTCGTGTAAAAAGCCACTTTCCGATGATTGTTTTTTCTGGTCGTAGTGTTCTTGAGCGCCTTTTATGATAATATTGAATAATTTTGCACCGAAATACAGTTGCAGAATGCATTTTGTCCGCCTCCACTTGTAATAAAAACTACTCTCGTATCGATATTATAAAAAATAAGTTTAATCCTTCCTCTTGTGAGAGCAATAACAATAAGAATCGTAAAACTTTCACACGTTCATTGTTCTTTTTAATTTACTCTTCTATGAGATTTTATTGTGATACCTTGCTGCTGTTTATTAAAGTTTTTATAAAAACAATGATACAATGCCTCATGTAACTTTGTTATCCACTATTTTCTACCAACGCCAATCCTCTTTGAGAAAAAATACATAAAGAACTTTATCTTCGCTTCTAAAAGCAATAGTAATTTTCTAAACAACAAAATTTAAGCAACCAATTTTTTAAAGAGCTTAAAAAACAATTCTTACAATAACTTCTCTTGTAAAACAGAACTTCATTAATACGTTTAGAAAAAGATATCTGCCTATAATCTTGTATCTGGTAAAATCTATTTGCGCTGTTAGGCATTTTAACCTGAAAGACTTATATTGATGGCACAGCTCACCATCAAAAAACGTCTAATATTTATATGATTTGGTCGTTACCGTAAGCAATGGCTCACAAAAACTTCCAAAGCAAAATAATAACGAGCAGATTTTTTCAATCTAGATTGTTCTAATCTTTAGAGAAAACAATCAAACACCTGTTCTCCTGATGACATCAGCTATTTGTTTTGAGTTTTTTCTCTATTCACATTTTATTCAGCTTCTTTTGCTTAAAATTATAAAGTTTAAGTGCATAGAAACAAATAACAAGCCAAGCAATCCAAATAACACCTATAATTAAAACTGGTCGTGTCTCATCAAAATACCATAGGAGAATAAAAATAAAAACCATAAATAAAATAGAAAAAATCGATCCTATTGGCCAAAATGGAATGGGAAATTTTAAACCATTCTGAGCTTCTTTAGGCATCTTAATTCGCATAAAAAATTGTGACAGTAGAATCATCATCCAAACAAAAACTGTCGCAAATGTTGCCATTGCGGCAATAAGAAAAAAAAGCTTTTCATGATAAAAATAATTAAGGACAGCACCAAGAAGAAAGATACCGAAGATCATCAAAATAACAAAAACTGGTATACCATTTTTTGATAAATATTGAAACTTTTTTAAAGCATAACCTTCCTGCGATAAACCATGGATCATACGACAAGCACCATACATTCCACTATTCATTGCTGAAATAGCCGCTGTAACAACAACAATATTTAAAATATTTGCTGCATACGAAATCCCAAGATTTTCAAAAATGGATACAAAAGGGCTATCCATAAGACCAATCTCATTCCAAGGATAAAGAGACATTAAAATAGCTAACGTCATGACATAAAAAAGCAAAATACGAACTGGAGTAGAATTAATTGCCTTTGAAATCGTTTGATGAGGGTTTTGAACTTCCATAACTGCCATGCCAATGATTTCTATGCCACCAAAAGCAAAAACAACAACACTAAAGCAAGCTAAAAAACCAAACCAACCATTGGGAAAAAGTCCACCATTTTTCCATAAATTATGAACAGTAACAGTAGAAAAATCTGCACCTTCACCCCACCCCCAAAAAATAATTGCTATTCCTAAAATAATCATCGCAATGATAGCGATAACTTTAATAGAAGATAGCCAAAACTCTAGTTCACCATAGACTTCTACAGCCGCTAAATTAATACCTGTGATGATTAATGTAATACTCAGTGCCCATACCCAAGGAGCAACATCAGGATACCAAAACCCCATATAAGTCGCAAAAGCTGTAATATCAGCCAAACCAACAAGAATCATCTCAAATACATATGTCCATCCCGTTAAAAAACCTGCTAATGGTGATATGTAATTTGCCGCATAACGAGCAAAAGAACCAGGCAATGGATTATGAAGTATCATCTCTCCTAGAGCCCGCATAACCATAAAAATAGCTAAACCAGCAATACAATAGGCAATCAAAACACTGGGACCCGCAAGCTTAATTGCCTGTGCAGACCCATAAAAAAGACCTGTTCCAATAGCAGAACCAAGAGCTAAAAAAATAACTTGGCGCTTACTCATACCCCGTTTCAGTTCATTTATTGCCATTTCTTTCCTTACTTTTTGAAATGCTGACAATCCACACCACGATAACAGCCCTATGATAAATAAAGCCTCATGTTTCTTTCACAAATATATTTCAAAAAACATCGAAGACCAGCCAGTCCAACACTTTGCTCTAAACAATGAAAAAATACTTTTATTGCGAATTATTCAGCTTTTATAGCCTACAATTTCGTATTATTTTATTCAAATAAAGTGATAATGAATTTTTTCACAATTGTCATTTAATTCATTTCGTATTCTATAGTTTTTTACAGAGAAAATTAACCTTAATGTAAGCTAAACTTTTAGGCTTCTATTTCGGTGCACTGAAATAGAAGCCTAAAAATTCATAACAAACACATTAACTACGCATAAAATTAATTTTTTGTTACTTTAAGCAAACTTTCTTTAAGCCCATAAAACAAACTTTTTATGCCAATTGAATAGCTCAATCAATGATAATACGAATCTCGCAATTCTTCAAAAGCATGAGAAAATTTATCTACAACCCATCTTTTAAGGACTCCAGCTGCCTTAACGACAAGCTTTCCAATGAAAAAAAAATATACGATAAAAAGAGCATCTTTGATTGTTGGTCCGATGATAGCGTTCTCATTACCTCTGGGAATTTGCCCTGAGATAGCAATAAAATCTTTGTTTTTCGCTGAAATAAGAGGCTCTTTCTCTTGAGCCACTATCATAATGAAAACTTCCTCTGGAAAGCTAGCTCTCCTAAAATTTGCATGAATCTCAAGAATTTGAGAGAAAAAAAGAACTGTTATTGAAACACATAATTTAGCACTTTTAAACATTCTTTTCTCCTTTTTTATTTTAAATATCAAAAATGAACTATAAAATTCATAAAGTATTAAAAATAAGAAGAATATAAAATAAAAATTTTATTTTTACTTGATACAATACATATATCATAATTTATATTTATAAAAATACAATATCACGAATATATAATTCGTATATATTATTTAACTTATATTAAAATTTCTGATATAAATCAGAAAATATAGGTGCTTTAATTTTATAGTTTCTATAAAATAACAAAATATCTAGTTAACTACAAAAATCAGATATATACAGTAATAAATATATAATTTATTAAATAATTCAAATATAGTATTGCTCCTCTATATTTTCATATGAGGAAGTTTCAAAATTCAATATCCTCCCTTCAGCATTGACCTTAAAACAAATACTATTGAAAACTTAATGAAGGAAAAATTGTTTCTGGTAAAACAGATAATAAGTGCCCTTCACGCACAAGTATATGTCCTTGATGAAGATCTGGAGCCAGATAGCGATCTTCCTTAAGAGAAGCAACATTTTTTCGTAAACATTCCATAACAGATTGCAAAAAAGTACTTGTTTTTAAAGGTGCACGATATTCAATTCCTTGTGCCGCAACAAGCGTTTCAATGCCAATAAGTGTAAAAAGGTTTTCACTCATGACCAATAACCGACGCGCTCCATGGCAAGCCATTGAAACATGATCTTCTTGATTAGCTGAAGTAGGTGTTGAATCAACGGAAGCAGGATAGGCCATTTGCTTATTTTCAGACATTAAAGCTGCTGCTGTTACTTCAGCGATCATAAAACCTGAATGAAGACCTGGATTATGCGCTAAAAAAGCTGGAAGTCCATAAGAAACAGCTGGATCAACCATAAGAGCAATACGCCGCTGAGAAATAGATCCTATTTCACATAAAGCAAGAGCGATCTGATCAGCAGCAAATGCTACAGGTTCTGCATGGAAATTCCCACCTGATACAACTTCACCATTCCTTAAAATCAAAGGATTATCTGTAACAGCATTTGCTTCAATAATCAGTGTTTTTGCTGCTGCCAGCAAAATATCAAAACATGCCCCCATCACCTGTGGCTGGCAACGTATACAGTAAGGATCTTGTACACGCTCATCACCCCGTAGATGTGCTGCACGAATTTCTGAATTCTCTACAAGTTTTTCTAATGTTTTCGATACGGCAATCTGCCCATAATGTCCTCGTAAAATATGGATATCAGGATGAAATGGCGCCGTTGACCCCATGAGGGCATCTGTTGTCAAAGCTCCTGCCAGCAATCCACCACACAATGCCCGATAACCTCGAAAAAGACCGGCAAGTGCAAGGGCTGTTGAGGTTTGAGTCCCATTAATAAGAGCGAGACCTTCCTTTGCCTTTAAAATAATAGGGGACAATCCCGCTTTTTCTAACGCAGCTGCTCCACTCATACGAATATTTTTAAAAAATGCTTCTCCCTCTCCCATCATAACAGCCGCCATGTGAGCAAGTGGGGCGAGATCACCGGAAGCGCCAACAGACCCTTTTTCAGGGATGACAGGAATGACGCCTTTTGCAAGCATATTTTCCAGCAAATTTACCAATTCTAGACGAACTCCTGAAGCCCCTCTTCCTAAAGAGATAAGCTTTAAGCTCATTATCAAACGCACAATATTTTCAGCTAAAGGCTCTCCTACCCCACAACAATGGGACAAAATAAGGTTTCTCTGTAAAACAGCGACATCGTCCGCATCAATTTTAATGGAAGCCAACTTCCCAAAACCAGTATTAATACCGTACACAGGCTCACTTCCAGCAGCAATTTCAGCAATGCGCTGAGCCCCTTTCTCGATAGCTAAATGCGTGTCATTATGAAGTTTACTTACTTCACCATTAAAATAAATAGCTGCAAGCTCACTAAGCGTCACCTCGCTCGGTTTCAGTATAATAGTCATAATTTACTTTCTTTTTTTTTATCAAAGTATAACGTTTAGCATTATTGATCCTTCTATAAAACAAAAAAAACTATAACGACTCTTTAAAGCGAGAATGCTTTCTTAAAGGTATTCCTTACAATGGAGTTATTATCCAAAAGTAGAATAGTTGACGATAAATGAAAATGAAAATGAAATATTGACAAACACAACCAAGGTCATGGATTTTAAAAATAGATAACGCATTAATTTATAATTATAATCTAGCATGATTCATATTAAATGAGAGAGCGGAATATCTTTAGACTCTCTCATTCCAAATCTGTGTATGTTGAATCAATCAAAACCATTCGCTTGCACGTCATAAGCGAAATTGGCGTATGGATAAACTGTACAAAAAAGGACTACTCCTCTTATGAGCCGTGTCAAGAGCTGTCACAACATTGGGAAATGACAAAGTGTGTGATGGTGCAGGCTTATTCTTTTATGAAGCGTAAAGATGGAGAACTCAATGGATTTATCATCAAGCTATTCCTACTAAACTTATAAAAATCTTAAATAGATAGCTGTCACAATCTATCATGATTGCAAAAATTAAACTCTATAGAAAATTAAAAAACTTATTCAACACATCACAACAGAGAAGAAATTGAGCTTATTTGCCACTTCTAAAATTGTATTTAAAGCGCCAGATTAAATCTTGAAAAACACATCTTCAATAAAACCACATAAGAATCGGCCTAACCCGTTATTTAAAATAGAAAATAAAAGAAGTTTTCTTATATCAAAAAAAAATAATTAATATATTGTTTTATATTATATCTTTTAAACAGAGAAATGCTTCATATAGCATATTTATATTTTACTTTTTTGTTATACTGAATCTAAATTTAGAGATAATTTCAAAATGAGTTGTTTTTTTAAGGTTCTTCCAAGCCATTACCTTTTTTACTACAAATTTCTGATTATGATAATTTTTTGTACTTTTTCAGTTATTTTTGTCAAAATTTATTAAAAACACTCTCATTTAATAATAAAAAGCAATCATAAAAACAAAGAATTATCAAACATTTCTATTCAATCTACCTCTTTCCATTTTATAAAATAATCTGTTGTTAAACTGCAGTAAAGAAAGCGCTTCGATGCTATAATGCAGAGCATAAGTTTTCTATTTAAACTCTCTCATATTAAATGAACAATGAAAATCAGCGGTAATAAGATGTCAATGTGAATGCTGAAGAAGAAAAAACCTTTCTCTCTCAAAGTCTGACTTAATAAGGCGTTAATTTTCTGAATACCGCCCACTCTGATGTGTTAAAAGAGCAAAAGCAATCATCGATATCGGATTATCCTGCATACATATAGAGCTCACTTTGATACAAAAGCTCCAAATTGCCTTGCACTTCATATTTCTTTATCAATGCGACCAATTGCCGCAAATATTCTTCCCCATAGCAAGCAATAGCGCGTTGCACTTGCGTTGAAGAGCGGCTCATTCCAATAAAAGCTTCAGATGGGATCATCATCGTCCAATTGTGCGTATGAAAAGAAATCTTTTCTGGATCTACCCCAAAGCCATCACTCATTTCCTGTAAAAAATCAAAATTACGATAATAACGGGAATAATTTGGACTCATCTTCTCTAACAATGTCTCATAAGCCTCTAGAAATTCGCTATGCTTGAAATCACGATTATTTTGAATAACCGCCATGACACCATTGACCCGAAGTTGATCTGAAATAACGCAAAGCAATTTAGGGCGATCCATCCATTGAAATGCCTGCGCTGCAACGATAAGATCTACCTTGCCTATTTGAGGCAATAGATCTTCGGCTCGGCCCTGATACCACCGCACGTTCGGAAATTTTCTTCGTCCCTGCTTAATCATATCTTCCGATACATCAATAGCATGATATTGATGCTCGTTGCCTAAAAATTTAACAATCCCCTCTAATGCGATGCCTGTCCCAGCGCCTATATCCACGATGGACAAATTCTTTTTGTTCTTAAAAGGAAAGAGCATGGTTTTAAATAAAGTAAGGGGATAGCGAGGACGATAACGATCATAATCATTAGCCAATCCATCAAACTTTTCACTTTGCCGCTGAACACTTTCTATCATAGGACTTTGTCTCTCCTTACAGTTGCTGATATACATAATTAAAAAGTCTTTTTATCCAATACGTTAAGCATAACTTCTAAAGGAAGAAAATAGGAACTGCCCTTACCTTCTATTTTTCTATAAAATTGATCCTTACATTTTTCTCTTTTCCAGTTATTATCTGCACATTTTGAAACCCAAAACTCCTACGAAAATAATATAATTTTCTGTAATAATAATTAATATTAATATTATTGATCTTTTATAAGATGACATCTATATTACTATTATTATTTTAATATCAACAAGTCACTTAAGCGTACCTAAAACGCAGAGAGATATCAATTTATTGATAAATACGCCTGTTTATAAAGTTCAAAATACTTTCCACCAAGAAAATAAACCCTATATAATACATAAAATATCTGTGGAGACATCTTTATGTTAAATGTACAAACTTCTTCAATGTTTAAAATATTAAAAAAATTTCCAATCGTGATTCTTTTGGCATGGTTAGTGCCATTTTTAAGTGGGTGCGGATTTAATACGATACCAACAAATGAAGAAAAAGCACATGCAGCATGGAGTGAAGTGCTCAATCAATATCAACGTCGTATAGATCTCATCCCCAATCTTGTAGAAACAGTTAAAGCTTACGCAGCTCATGAACAAAGTGTTTTCACAAATGTAATTGAAGCACGTGCTAAAGCAACACAAGTCAACATTAATGCAGATATGTTGAATAATCCAGAAATTATGCAGCAATATCTCAAAAATCAAGCAAATTTATCAAGTGCACTTTCGCGACTTATGGCTGTTGTTGAAAACTATCCGGATCTTAAAGCAAACCAAAACTTTCTTGCTCTTCAATCACAATTAGAAGGAACAGAAAACCGTATTTCCGTTGCGCGCCGCGATTATATTGAAACAGTACGTGCCTACAATACTGCACTCAAAACAATGCCGACGATGATTTGGGCAAAGTTATGGTTTCGCGATGCTAAACCCATGCCAACTTTTACCATCGATACAGATAGCCAACAAACACCAAAGGTTAATTTTAATTAATGAAATCATTTCGATACTCTTTGCAACGTATTGTATTTCCAAAATTATGGGCTTTTATCTGCTCTCTGTATTTAGTTGCTGCATTGGGAAGTATCGCTTGTTCGCAAATAAAATTTCCTCATTTAACAGGTTATGTTAATGATGTGGCTCATTTGCTCGATAATGCAACCAAGGAAGACTTAACAAAAAAACTGGCAGCACTCGAAGAGAAAACGGGAGATCAAATTGTTCTTGTAACACTCCCTACTCTTTCGGGCAACGATATAGAAACGTACAGCAATTCTCTTTTTCGTACATGGGGATTAGGCCAAAAGAAGATCAATAATGGTGTATTACTGGTCATTGCACCGAATGAACGCACAGCACGTATCGAAGTTGGATATGGTTTGGAAGGAGAGCTAACAGATGCTCTTTCCTCTGTCATTATTAATAGCTTCATGATTCCTAATTTTCGCGAAGGAAATTATCAAAAAGGAATTGCTGAAGCAGTTGATGCAATTATCAAAGTTATTACAGAAAGTGATTCTGATTTTACTTTTCGCATCAAAGAAAAAGCTAAAATCGTTGAAGAACAACGTAAACAAGCTGAAAAAGAAGAAATGGTAATCAATGCAATTATGTTTTTAGCCTTTTTTATAATGTTTGGTCTTCCTATTCTTGCAATGATTTTTGGTAAAAAAGTGGGGCCACAAAAGTATCTCTGGCTGGGGATCATCTTCACACCTTGGTTTCTTAACTTAAGTGCCGGTGGCAGATATCCTGGTGGAAGGTTCGGAGGTCCTCGAGGTGGAGGGGGATTTAGGGGTGGTGGTGGATCATCAGGTGGTGGCGGTGCAACAGGAAGATGGTAAAAGGAACGTGGATTTTTAAGCGTAGCAAATCTTCTTAAGATAAAATTTTATGAACGTATTCTCTTTTATTCAACAATTCTATACCTTACTCTGTAATCACTTTTATTGATTACAATACAAACTCAAACATCAAGATAAATATTACCCATGACATGTGAATTGAAACATACAGATCGTAATCACTTATCACATCATTTTAATGCAATTCTAGAAAATCCACCCGTCGAATGGAAAATAAGCGATCATCTAGTTGAGTATCCTGAAGCTCTGCGTTATATGCAAGAACGTGTAGAAAAAATTCTTGCAAAAACTGCGCATGAACAAGTTTGGCTTCTCGAACACCCTTCCCTTTATACAGCGGGAACGAGTGCAAATAAAAAAGATCTTTTGGCGCCTAATTTATTCCCTGTTTATGAAGCAGGACGTGGAGGTGAATTTACATATCACGGTCCAGGACAGCGTATTGCTTATATCATGCTTGATCTTAAACGCCGGAAACAAGACATTCGTGCTTTCATTAGTGCATTAGAAGAATGGATCATACAGATGCTTGCCAACTTTAATATTAAAGGCGAACGCAGAGAAGATCGCGTTGGTGTCTGGGTTAAACAGTCTCATTGCCCATCAAAACAAAATGATCTTTCTTCCGAAGATAAAATTGCAGCTATTGGCATTCGAGTGCGCAAATGGATAAGTTTTCATGGAGTTTCTATCAATGTTAATCCTAATTTAGCCCATTATTCAGGAATTGTTCCTTGTGGAATTACAAACCACGGTGTAACAAGCTTTCTTGATCTAGGTTGCCCTGTAGCAATGCATGATATTGATATTGCTCTCAAACACGCTTTTGAAAAAATTTTTGGTCCAACAATCGATGTTTCCTAAGTGCATTGATTTTTAAATAAAAAACAGGCATAAAATTATTTTAATAAATATTTGATTTTATGAGGTGGATAGTTAAACGCTATGAGCGATAACAAAAAGGATCTTTTTAGTGTTTTAAATAAAGCCCAATCTCGGGTAAATACAAAAGAAAACACTCTGCAGTCTCCAATGAAATCAAACGCGATGATTTCAAGAAAAAGTGCAAAAGATACGCAAGAAGATGACTATAATGCCCTCTCTATTCGAGTTCTTGAGGGTTTAGAGCCGGTACGTTTACGCCCTGGAATGTATATTGGTGGAACAGACAGTAAAGCGCTTCATCATTTATTTGCCGAAATTATTGATAACGCGATGGATGAAGCTGTTGCGGGTTATGCAGATTCTATTGAGGTCTCATTAGATAGGAACGGTTATATAACCGTTACAGATAATGGACGCGGTATTCCTGTTGAAAATCATCCTCAAATGCCTGAGAAATCGACTCTTGAAGTTATTATGACACAACTCCACTCAGGGGGAAAATTTGATGGAAAGGCTTATCAAACTGCAGGTGGACTTCATGGAGTAGGAATTTCTGTCGTCAATGCTCTTTCTGATGATATGGAAGTTGAAGTTGCACGAGAACGAAAACTTTACCGCCAACGTTTCTCACGCGGTATTCCTCAATCTGGATTGGAAGATCTGGGAGATGTTTATAATCGTCGTGGTACACGCGTTCGTTTTCATCCTGATCATGAAATTTTTGGTGAAAAAGCAGCTTTTGATCCAGAAAAAATCTATAAGATGACATGCTCCAAAGCCTATCTTTTTGGTGGCGTAAAAATTCGCTGGTCTTGTGATCCCGTCATACTTGAAGGCGCAAAAAATATTCCTGAAAAAGCTGTTTTTCATTTTCCCGATGGGCTTAAAGACTATTTACTTTCGTCACTAAAAGATGAATATCGAGTAACGTCAGAAATTTTTTCTGGCAAAACACAACACAATAATGGCCATGGCTCCGTTGAGTGGGCTATCGCTTGGCATGGTGGTGATTCTTGTGTGCAATCTTACTGCAATACGATTCCTACAGGAGAAGGCGGAACACATGAAATAGGATTACGTCAAGCTCTTTTGCGTGGATTGAAATCCTACGCTGAGTTAATAGGAAACAAGCGCGCAACGATTATTACGTCTGACGATATTATGATTTCAACAGCCGCAATACTTTCAGTCTTTATCAGTAACCCTGAATTTGTTGGACAAACAAAAGATCGATTAGCAACCATTGAAGCACAGCGTATCGTTGAGAATGCAATTCGCGATCCTTTTGATCATTGGTTAGCAAATTCCCCACAAGAAGCAACAAAACTTCTCGATTGGGTTATCGAACGTGCTGAAGAACGTGTTAGACGACGCCAAGATAGAGAAATAAGTCGAAAAACTGCTGTCCGTAAATTACGTCTGCCCGGTAAACTTGCAGATTGTAGCCAGAACCATGCTGTGGGTGCTGAACTATTCATTGTTGAAGGGGATTCTGCAGGAGGATCTGCTAAACAAGCAAGAAATAGAGCAAACCAAGCAATTTTACCTCTTCGTGGTAAAATCTTAAATGTCGCCAGTGCTGCACATGAAAAAATGAACTCAAGCCAAACAATTAGCGATCTGATCCTTGCTCTTGGATGTGGAACACGCTCCAAGTATCGTGAAAAAGATCTCAGATATGAACGTATTATCATCATGACAGATGCTGATGTTGATGGTGCTCATATTGCGTCACTGCTCATTACCTTCTTCTTTCAAGAAATGCCTGACCTTATTCATCAGGGACATTTATATCTTGCCGTCCCTCCCCTTTATAGAATATCGCAAGGAGGAAAAGTTGCTTATGCTCGTGACGACATTCATAAGGATGAATTGCTCAAAACTGAATTTACTGGAAAAGCTAAAATCGAAATCGGGCGTTTTAAAGGGCTGGGTGAAATGCGCGCAGAACAACTTAAAGAAACGACTATGCATCCTCAAAAACGTACATTGCTTCGTGTTTCTATTGATGCCGTGGAAATGCAAGAAACGAAAAAGACTGTAGAAAGTCTCATGGGAACAAAACCAGAAGCACGATTTCGTTTCATACAAGAAAACTCTACTTTTGCTTCTAATCTAGACATCTAATATAAAAAATATCCCTTTCAAACCACTGCAGCTGCGTCAATCACGCGCAGTTGCGGATTGATCGTTCCATTCCAATAATTCAAACTAAGATGACCAGCTAAATGAATCATTTCACCAATATTTTCAAAAAGAAAATCACCTAGCGATGTCCCTACAGCACGAAAAGCTATTCCTTGTAGTTTTTTTCCTTCAACATTAGATACAATGAGGCGAAGATGTCCTTTACCAACTTCAGATAGATTCACCAGTCGATGAGAGGGAAGAACAAAAACAGGTGTTGCATTCCCTGCCCCAAATGGCCCTGCTTTTTCAAGCAATTCAAACAGCGCTTCATTAACACCAGAAGCAGAAAGAGAACCATCTATACTAAGAGATTTTTTTGCACGCAACTGTGAAACCATTAAAGAAACTTTTTCTTCTAGCCATTTTCGAAAAATTTCAATTTTTGTTGATTGAATTGTAATTCCTGCTGCCATACTATGCCCCCCTCCTTTTTCTAATAAATTTAATGTAACAGCTTCACGAACGATTGCTCCTAAATCTATACCATTAATTGAGCGTCCCGACCCTACGCCATTTCCATCTTCTTTCAAAGCAATAGCAAAAACAGGACAAAAAAAACGCTCTTTGAGGCGGGAAGCAAGAATACCAATAATCCCCGGATGCCATTCTTTATGAGAAATTACAAGTGACAATGGTATTTCTTGACCTTGATAAAGAGAAGCAATATAGGATTCCGCTTGTGCTAATTGAATATTCTCCATTTCTTGTCGTTCTTGATTAAGCCGATCTAATTGTTCTGCTATTCTGTCCGCTTCATCTTTATTCTCACAGCTAAGCAAACGTGCTCCCAAAGCTTGATCACCAATGCGCCCTCCTGCATTAATTCTAGGACCTAATAAAAAACCTAAATGAAAACTATTAAGCGGCTCCCCTATTCGTGCAACCTTTGTTAAAGCTGTTATTCCTAGATTATGCATAGAACGAGCAACTTGAAGCCCTTTTAACACAAAAGCACGGTTAACCCCCTGTAATGGAACGACATCACATATGGTTGCCAATGCAACAAGATCAAGCATACTTAAAAGATCAGGCAGCGGTCCTTGGAATTGTTTTTTCCGCAGCAAATGATGAACCCAAGCTAACGTAACAAAAACAACGCCAGCTGCACATAAATGCCCCTGTTTAGAAAAATCATCAGGACGATTAGGATTGACCAGAGCAACAGCTTCTTGATGAATCTCTGACATTTGATGATGATCTAAAATCACAACATCAGCACCAGCAAGCCTCGCTGCTTTTACGGCATCAGGACTGTTTGCGCCACAATCAACAGTGATAATTAACCGAGCGCCTTCTTGCACAAGCATCCTCATTGCTTGTTCATTCGGACCATAGCCTTCAACAATACGATCAGGAATATAAATTTTGACTTCAATACCAAAATAACGAAAAAAACGCGCTATGAGTGCCGATGAACAAGCACCATCAACATCATAATCACCAAAAACAGCAACCTGTTCTTGATTGAAAAGAGCCTTAACAATACGCTCTGCAGCGCATTGCATATCCCTAAAACTTTCTGGATCAGGCATAAGCGTACGTAATGTTGGATTAATAAAAGCAACAGCCTCAGCTTCATCCACATCTCTTGCTGAAAGTACTCGAGCTAACTGATCTGGAAAGCCAAATTTTTGAGAAATAGCGCGCGCGTTATTTATCCCTTGAACATCAAGGGCATCTAACCAAGCTTGACCACAAGCAGAAGATTCAACATTGAGAAAATAACGAGACCACTGCATTATTTCTTATTTTATAATGAAGAACGATAAAATACAATCATGCGTTAAAGATAAAATAGTCTTTTGCAACATTCATTTTAAGTTTAAATGGTCTACAAACTTCTTTTAATGGGGTATTATAATACCTTTCTTGTAACATATTGTTTTATAAAGTTTTTATTTTCTCTTGACGTCAATCAAAAGACATTATATCAGAGTAAGTAGTATGCGTTAAATATTTCGCTATGGTAACAATTTTCAACGCAAAACAGTAAAAATTCCCTTATATTAAAAGGGTTCGAATAAAGGATACTTCTATGGCAACTTTTTCACAAAAGCCAACTGAAGTGGTGAAAAAATGGGTTATTATTGACGCAGAAAACCTTGTTTTGGGTCGTCTTGCCACATTTGTTGCTAACCGCTTACGTGGCAAACATAAAGCTACATTTACTCCACATGTTGATGATGGTGACAACGTTATTGTCATTAATGCAGATAAAATAGCTCTCACTGGCAAAAAATATACGGATAAAAAATATTATTGGCATACCGGCTATATTGGTGGAATCAAACAACGTACAGCACGTCAACTTCTTGAGGGGCGTTTTCCCGAACGCGTTATTGAAAAAGCAGTAGAGCGCATGATTCCTCGAGGGCCCCTTGGTCGCCGTCAATTGAAGAATCTACGTGTTTACGCTGGAAGCCAACATCCACATGAAGCACAACAGCCTGAATCTCTTGACGTTGGTGTTTTAAACCGCAAAAACAAAAGGATTGCTTGATTATGGCTGAAATTAATTCTCTTTCTGAGCTTAGCATAGTAACAAGTATTACAGAAACACATGAAAATGTTGTTCCTGTTCACATGCAGAAGCTTGATTCACAAGGACGTGCTTACGCAACAGGAAAGCGTAAAGACGCTGTTGCGCGTGTATGGATTAAACCAGGTTCTGGAAAAATCACGATCAACAATAAGGAATTTGACAAATATTTTGCTCGTCCTGTTCTTAGAATGATTCTTCGTCAACCAATTGTTGCAACAAATAGGGATACCCAGTTTGATATTATTGCAACCGTTGCAGGCGGTGGTCTTTCTGGACAAGCCGGTGCAGTGCGCCATGGCATTTCCAAAGCTTTAACCTATTACGAACCAGAACTTCGCTCAATCTTGAAAAAAGGTGGGTTTCTTACCCGGGATAGTCGTGTTGTTGAACGTAAAAAATACGGTAAAGCAAAAGCACGTCGTTCTTTCCAATTCTCAAAGCGTTAATTTCAATTTTTGCAATGCATAAAGCCTCGGACAAAAACGGGGCTTTTTTAAACTGCTAAAACAGACTTTTAGATGAATGTAGGAACAAATCTATACCGATTAGAAAAAACAAGAATGCAAAACAACCTCTTCTCTTAAGATAAAAGGCAAGAAAAATAGACCGAAAAAATTCAAAACTTCAGTTTCAATTTTTTAAATCTGTTTTACTAACTTGTAATATATCGACGTGCTAAAGCACAAAAATATTTACGCGACAACTTTAGCAATCTTATAAGCTTTTCAATATTTTTTCTATCATCACTTAACAAGCTTTAGTCCAAGAAATGCTTTACCATTGTAATAAAATGAGGGACAGAAATAGGCTTTGACATATATTCTTCACATCCACTGGCACGAATTCGCTCCTCATCGCCTTTCATAGCAAAAGCTGTTACAGCAACAACGGGGATTAATCGAAGTTCTTCATCTTCTTTTAATTGTTTAATAACATCTATTCCAGAGACCTCTGGCAACTGGATATCCACAAGGATAAGAGATGGCATTGATGAACGCGCCAAATCTAATGCCATAAGACCATTACGCGTTTCAACGGTTTCATAACCACTCGCTTCTACAAGATCGCGAAATAACTTCATATTAAGCTCATTATCTTCCACGATCATGACTTTTTTTGACATTCGTATAACTCCACCCTTCTCAGATAAAATAGAGAAATAGAAATGAATCCACATTCTCTTTGCTTAAGATAAAATGATAAAATGAATTGTAAACCACAAAGAGATTAAAAGATTCCAATAAAAGCATTTTTGCAAATATTTGTAAGACGCATCGCTATACTTATTCAGTTCATCAACATAAAACCCACAAATAGTCGTAAGATTGTGTGACCTTGTATTTTTTGAGTTGATATACAAAGTTTATGGATATCTCAATTAATGCATTCGCGTTTTCATCATAAAAAAATATCAACCACAAACTTAGCTCAAATGCGCATTTTGAAGAGAAAAAAATTTAAGTAAATTTAAAAAGCAACTGATTAGCTGAATTTAATGCACCATATACTGGCATCCACAAAACAATATCTTAATGATATAAAAGGATAAACTTATCAAGGTCATTAAGATTAAAAAAAATAAATAAACCGTGATTAAATATCACGGTTTATTTAATATAAAACATTCAATAACAGCATAATTCAAAGTTTATCAAGGATAATATCTTTTAATTCAAAGCCCATGAACTATGAGCAAAAGCATCGAATGTTCTTCCACCTGTCTCTCTGTTAGGACT
>NZ_JBHIRW010000014.1:0-19572 GCF_042197445.1 Bartonella sp. AA1HLJMS
CACTTTCAACAATCAATGGGCAGTGGCGGCGGTGGCGGTGGCGGCGGCAGCAAAAACACGCAAAAATGGCAAGAAGAGCTTAAATACAAAGAGCCCGCAGGGGGCGCAGGATCAAAAGAGGCAGTAGATGCTTTTTACGCACAAGAAGTAAAAAAAGCCGAACAGCGCGTAGTAGGAGAAGCAGCCAAAGGACAAGACGTCTACGAAGAAGCCAGTGAAACACAAAAAAACATTACCAAGCTCCTTGACGAACTTGGAAGTACTAAAGATGCGGGTAAAATTCAAGGCATTCAAGCACAATTATCAGCAGTACAAGCAGACCTCCAAGCAAAAATACTCCAAATGCAAGCCGCCATGATGATTCAACAAGCAGAAGAAAAAGCGGCAGAACAACGTGGCTACGAAGAATTTACAGCACGATATAAAGATTTTGCCAAAAAACTCCGTGGTCAATAAACGGGAGAAAAGAGGGGCTTAAATATGAACAAGATCATCATAACAACATTGCTACTTTGCACAGGGCTGATCACCACTGGATGTGAAAAAACCCATAGCGTAGAAGAATTTAAGAAAGATCACAAATTATACGAAAAATGGAAAATGAAATGTATGACATCAGGGGATCTCGATTCGCAAAATTGTAAAAACGCAGAGCAAGCTTATCGTGAGAGTCTTCCAACATGGGGATGGGGGAGAACTGGCTCAACAAATGACGATAAACAAGAATCTGAAAAGAAACAGGACAGTCATTAATCATGAATAAAGTTCTCATAACAACATTGCTACTTTGTACAGGGCTCATCACTGCTGGATGTGAAAAAACCTATAGCGTCGCAGAATTTAAAAAAGATAAAAATTTGATGGAAGAATGGGGTGCAAGATGTGGATGGTCAGGAACTTCAAAAAATTGTGAAAACCTAAGAGTAGCAGCTTTAGAACTTGAAAAGGAACGTCGGAAAAAAGCTGAAGAAGAAAACCGTAAACTAGATGAAAAATTTAAAGCTGAACAAAAAGCTTGGATTGAAAAAATGAGAGCTGAGAATGAAAAATTCCGAGCCGAACAAGAAGCAAAGCGACGCGCTGAAGAACAACAAGAAGCAAAAGAGCGCGCTGAAGAAGAACAAAAAGCAAAAGAACAAGCCGAACGAGAAGCAGAAGAGCGCGCTAAACAACAACAGGACAATAAATAATGAATAAAGTTCTCATAACAACATTGCTACTTTGCACAGGGCTCATCACAGCTGGATGTGAAAAAACCCATAGCGTCGCAGAATTTAAAAAAGATGAAAAATTACGCTTAGAGTGGGATGCGAAATGTGGATTCGCAGGAACTTCAAAGAATTGTGAAAACATGCGGTTAGCATTTTTAGAACTTCAAAAAGAATATGAAGCAAAAGCAGCAGAAAGAAGTCGTAAAGCAGCAGAGGAGTATAGGAAAGGTATAGATGAACTTATAGCTGAACAAAAAGCTAAACATGAAAAATGGAAAGCTGAACAAAAAGCAAAAGAACAAGCCAAGAGAGAAGCAGAAGAGCGCGCTAAAGCTAAACAACAACAGGACAATAAATAATGAATAAAGTTCTCATAACAACATTGCTACTTGGCACTGGAATTATCGCTGCTGGTTGTGAAAAAACCTATAGCGTAGCAGAATTTAAAAAAGATAAAAATTTACGCTTAGAGTGGGATGCTAGATGTGGATTTGCAGGAACTTCAAAGAATTGTGAAAACATGCGGTTAGCATTTTTAGAACTTCAGAAAGAATATGAAGCAAAAGAAGCAGAAAGAAGTCGTAAAATTGCAGAAGAAAATCGCAAAAGATATGAAGAATTTATGGCGAAACAAAAAGCCAGACTTGAAAAAAGGGAGGCTGAGACTCAAAAAATACTCGAAAAACAAAGAGCGGAAACACGCGCTGAAGAAGAACGAAGAGCAAAAGAGCGCGCGGCAAAAGAACAACAAAATAACCATTAAAACATAATGAAGAGCGGAGCATCTAAATGGCAATAGTAACCAAAGGCATATTTTCTTATATCGACAATATGTTGATGGAGCCCCTTACAAAAACAATGGATAACATCTATTGCGCTTTAGCTGCTCAACTTAAAGAACCTCACAGACTATACAATAGATTTATGGCAAGATTATGTCGCTGCCCTAGATTTATCATCACTGGTTATAAAAAACCGATAACCTAGCATAATTTAAAAATTGTGCTCAAACCTTGTAAAACTGAAAGGAAAAAGGGGAAATATTGATGAATAAAGTTCTCATAACAACATTGCTACTTGGCACTGGAATTATCGCTTCTGGCTGTGAAAAAACCTATAGCGTCGCAGAATTTAAAAAAGATGAAAAATTACGCCTAGAGTGGGATGCGAAATGTGGATTTGCAGGAACTTCAAAAAATTGTGAAAACATGCGGTTAGCATTTTTAGAACTTCAGAAAGAATATGAAGCAAAAGCTGAAGAAAGAGAGCGTGAAGATGACGAACGTTATCGTAAAGCAATGGAAAAAGCTAAAGCTGAAATGAGAGCCAGAATTAAAAAAATGAGAGCTGAGAATGAAAAATTCCGAGCTGAACAAGAAGCAAAGCGACGCGCGGAAGAAGAACAACAAAATAACCATTAAAACATAATGAAGAGCGGAGCATCTCAATGGCAATAGTAACCAAAGGTGTATTTACTTGGATAGATAATACTGTAATGCATTCCCTTACAAGGACAATGGATAGCACCATTACACATCGCTATTGCGCTTTAGCTGCTCAACTTAAAGAGCTTCGTACACTCTAATATATTTATGGCAAGATTATGTCTCTGCCCTAGATTTATCATCACTGGTTATAAAAAACCGATAACACAAGCAGAATTTAAAGATTGTGCTCAAAACTTGTAAAACTGAAAGGAAAAAGGGGAAATATCTATGAATAAAGTTCTCATAACAACATTGCTACTTTGCACAGGGCTCATCACGGCTGGATGTGAAAAAACCTACAGCGTAGCAGAATTTAAAAAAGACGAAAAATTACGTAATGAGTGGACACCTAAATGTATGTGGAAAAAGCCTTCTAAAACAGAATCTCCTCAAAATTGTGAAAACTTAGGAAAAGCACTAGACGAACTTCGTGAAGAATCCTTTCAAAACTATCTAAATAAATATCGTAAAAATGACGATAAGAAAAAAATGAAAGAACAATCTGAAAAGAAAGAGGACAGTAATTAAATCATAAAAATTTGACTCCGTATGGAACACGAACCCCATATGATAAGGAGCGGAGGAAAGACAATGGCAGCGTATGATATATTTACCAAGATAGACAACGGATTGATGGAGCCCCTTACAAGGGTAATGGATAACACCATTGGAAATCTCTCATCGTCTTTATCTACTCCGCTTAAAGCATCTTGTACAATCTACATTATATTTATAGGGTACAATATTATCTATGGGCGTTCTTCCATGCCTTTGTGGGACTTTATAGCAACAATTTTCAAACTTGGCATCATTGTTTCACTCGCCACAAACGCCGCTCTTTATAATGCGTGGGTTAGGGATATATTTTTCAATGATCTGCCGAATGCCATTGCAAATGTCACACAAGGTGCAGCACACTCGGATAAAAATGTATGGGATAATATGATACAAACTGCTGCTGGACACGTTTTTGATGCAGCAAACAACGAAAATGGATTTACGTTTGTTGTTTACTGGCTTGCTGGCCTTGTCTGCTTAGTAATTTCTGCTTTCTTTTGTGCTATTGGTTTTTTCGTCTCAATATTTGCTAAAATTGGTTTATTTCTCGTTATATCAGTGGGGCCCCTCTTTATAAGCCTTTATATGTTTTCCTCAACAAGAAGGTTTACAGAGGCATGGTTAAATCAAACAGCAAACTTCATCATTTTGCAGGTATTAGTAGTTATAGTTGGTGGTCTATATGTTGATCTTTCAACAACCATCCTTTCAGGTAGTGTTCTAGATATGATAATTTCCTTAGTCCAATTCTTCTCTATTGCCAGTTGCGGCATTTTGATTTTCCTCAAATTACCTGATATAGCATCAGCTTTAGCTTCTGGTGGAGCTTCCCTCACAGGCTCAACAAAATTAGGTGTAGGTGCAGGACAAATTGCTGGAAAAGGAGCTTTCCGTGCCGCTAAAGAAGCTGGTCACCTTGCTAATGTAGGTGGTAAAGCCGCTCTTCATGGTCTACAAAAACTCATCTCGAAAATAAGGGAGCACTAAGTTCAAATGCGGGAATTTAAAAAAATTGGGATTATCTTACCATTTCTCTTTCTCAGTGGCTGTGTGTCTTCACCAAACACACTGAAGTCACTCCCAAAGTGTGATGGATATTCTAAACGTCCACTCAACAGATCAATGTGGAATTGGGAAGGGAAAAAACCCACGCCCACGCCCATTATCATCAGTAACAACACCCCTTCACCCCTAAAAGAAGGGAAGCTGGAAATGCTTCTGGCACAAAAATTAACGGATGAAGAAATCAAATCTTACAAAAATTGCGGGCAAAAAGCATGAAAGAAAAAGACATAGAACAATACATTGCTGAAGCACGCTCGTTTGATCAAGATCGCATGCTCGCCTCACGCCGCACCACCCGCGTCTCGCTTGCCATTGCCGGCATCGCGGTTGCTGTTGCAATACTGTCTTCTCTCGCGGTCATCACCCTCACACCCCTTAAAACCGTGGAACCTTTTGTCATCCGCGTCGACAATTCAACCGGCATCACTGAAGTTGTGGAAGCCTTAAAAGAAGGTCCCACCAATGTCGACGAAGCAATCACACGCTACTTTGCGGCAAAATATGTCCGCTCCCGTGAAGGCTTCACCACAGAAGAAACACAACACAACTTCCAAACCGTCTCCCTCCTCTCTTCTTCTGAAGAACAGGAAAGATTTGCCAGCTGGTATGGAGCAAGAAATCCCCAAAGTCCTCAAATTCTCTATAAACACGCCGCTGTTACAATAACAATAAAATCAATCTCCTTTATCAATGACGATGTTGCCCAAGTGCGTTACTACAGAACCATTCACGACAACGACAACAACAAAGAATTCATCACCCACTGGGTTGCAACACTTACCTTTGAATACATCAATGCCCCTATCTCTGTCCAAAACCGTTTGATAAATCCTCTAGGGTTTATTGTTAGTGAATATAGAACCGATCCGGAAGTGGTCAACTGATCATGACAAAAAAAATTCTTTTTCTCATTCTTAACATCGCTATTACCCTTTCTTTAACGCCTAGCCATGCCAGTATTTTTCCCACCCGTGCGCCAAGCGATAGCCGCATTCGCTTTATCAACTATGATGCCTATAATGTCACAAAAATTATTGGCTCCATACGCTCATCGGTACAAATAGAATTTTCTCCCAATGAAGAAATTGCCCATGTGGCAATTGGCAACAGCGTTGCATGGGAAGTCGCCCCCGCTGGCAATATTCTTTTCCTTAAAGCGCGGGAAGTCCAACCCATTACCAATCTCCAAGTCGTCACCACAAAGCTTGATGGCTCAAAGCGCTCCTATCAATTTGAACTCATGGTCAAAGATGGAGAAATTTCATCTGGACAAGAAACATATTTCCTTGTGAAATTTCGCTACCCACAAGAAGAAGCAGAACAAAGAAAGCTTGCAGCCCTTATGCGACAAGAAAAACAACAAGCCCAGCGTATCGATAATGTCTTCAACGCTTCTGAAACCTACGGACCACGCAATTGGGCTTACACCGCTCAAGGATCAAGCGTGCTCGAACCCGCCTCCGTTTATGACAATGGCAAAACCACAACATTTACATTTCCCGACAACCAAGAAATCCCTGCCATTTACATTGTCAGCAATGACGGTACAGAATCGCTGGTTCCCAAAACCACAAGAGGCAACATGGTGATTGTCCATGCCATTAGCGCACGCTTCACCCTAAGACAGGGAAAAAACGTCCTATGCGTCTTTAACGAAGCCTATCAACCAAAAGGCACAAATCCAAATACCGGAACAACCTCACCATCTGTTGAACGTAAAATTGCATCAGATCTTTAAATAAGCGGGAATTGAAGGGGACAACACATGAGTGATAAACCAATCATCGAAGATCGCGGATCTATTGGGGATGGCAAAAACAATAGCGCCAAAACCGCCGGCAAAAAAATAGTTGTCGCAATAGCTTGTATAGGAATCTGCGGCTATGTGCTCTGGAACATCTTAGCCACCCCCACAGAACAAAAAGACACCGCAAAAGCTCATAAAAAACAAGCACAAAACTTTCACAATTCCCTCGCCCCTTTAGAGCTCGCGCCCTCTGACCCGCGCGCCAACATAGCGCCAATAACCTTACCACCCCCACAACCACTCGCACAAGAACCCAAAAAAGATGACCCACTACTTGATGCCGCAAGACGTGCCCCTGTTTTAGCTTTTGCCAAAGGCTCTAAATCTCAATTAAAAGACATCGTCAACACGACTCTCAACCCCTTTGAAAAATTCCATGCCCTTGAAAATCTCGCGAATGCGCAAAATTCTCCTGCCCTTCAAGACACACAAAATTTTGCAACCCTATTAAAGCCTACCACAACAGAAGAAGCAAAAGCAAAAGCAAAACTCATCGGCAATAGAAACTTTATCATCGCCATGGGAACCTCTATTCCCTGTATCTTAGAAACCGCATTAAACAGTGAGCAACCAGGCTTTGCAAGCTGCATCATCAACCGTGATATCCTCTCTGACAATGGGCGCGTTGTTTTGCTTGATAAAGGAACCCAAGTGATTGGCGAATACCGCGGAGGGATAAAACAAGGTCAATCTCGCCTCTTTGTACTCTGGACAAGAGCAAAAACCCCAACCGGTGTCATCATCGACCTTGCCTCACCCGCAACCGACAGTTTAGGCAGAGCCGGTTTTGATGGCAACATCAACACCCATTGGTGGGAACGCTTTGGCTCTTCCCTTTTACTCACCGTTATTGATGGTGCCACAACAGTTTTAACAAATAAAATAGTAGGCAATTCCAATAAAGAAGGTTCAAACAACTCTGGAGGCGGCGGTTTTCAAGGCGCAAACAACACTGGAAAAGAGGCCGCCAGTATTGCTCTTGAAAATCAAATCAATATTCCTCCTACCTTAGAAAAATTTCAAGGCGAACTCGTCAACATTTTCGTAGCAAAAGATCTCGATTTTTCCTCTGTCTATAAACTAGTCGTAAAGAGCAAAAGAAACCGCTCTACTCCCAGCTATTCCTTTTTTCATTAAGCCAATAAAGTCACATTATGCCATCAGCAAAAAATGCAGAACGCGCCTCCATCGTCTTAACAAAATTAAAGATCTTAGATGACTTCCTCAATGATGAAAATTTATTTGAAATTGTTGTCAATCGCCCTGGCGAAGTAATCGTTGAGGGTCCCAATGGTTGGCAAACCCACATCTTAAAAGAGCTAACCTACAGCGAACTAGAAGGGATTGCAAAAGTTGTTGCTGCCTACACAACACAAAAAATCAGTGTAGAAAACCCCGTTCTCTCCGCAACACTGCCAAACAACGAACGCATACAAATTGTTATGCCTCCAGCAGTTGCAGCCAATACCATTAGCATGACCATTCGTAAACCTTCATCACGCACTTTTTCTCTTGAAAGTTTACATGAAAACAATCTGTTTTCTGTTGCCCAAAACACCAGTTTCACACCCACGCAACAAATGACAGAACGATTATCCGAACTCTCTGATACAGACAAAGAGCTAACAGATCTCTTTATCGCCAAAGACTTTTGCACCTTTTTAGAAAGAGCCGTTATTACACAACAAAATATCTTAATATCGGGCAAAACCGGTTCTGGAAAAACAACCCTCTCCAAAGCTTTGATTGCAAAAATCCCTGACTATGAACGAATTCTCACCATTGAAGACACGCCAGAACTTGTCGTTCCGCACGCCAACAAAGTCCAACTCTTTTATTCAAAAGATAACCAAGGCTTAGCAAAAGCAGGCGCAAAAGAACTGCTTGAATCAGGATTACGCATGCGCCCCGACAGAATCCTTCTACAAGAGCTGCGTGATGGTACAGCCTTTTACTACATCCGTAATGTCAACTCTGGTCACCCCGGCTCCATTACCACCGTCCACGCCTCAACAGCCCTTGCAGCCTTCGAACAAATGACCCTTTTAGTCAAAGAAAGTGACGGTGGTGGTAATTTAGCTCGCGATGATATCCGCGGCTTATTAATCTCGATGATTGATGTCATCATCCAATGTAAACGCCTCGAAGGAAAATTTCGTGTAACAGAAATCTATTACGACCCTTTCAAACGCCGTGATGCTTTTTAAAAAAACGCTACCCCTCACACCCTTTTTTATAAGCAAAAACTATACCAATAGAGCTTTCTTAAAAACACGATTAATCGCTTCAAGTTCAGTGTCAATAATCGAAAACAACAAGTAAAAAGAAGTAAAAATATCATCCCCATTCCCAATCACGAATGCGCCCCACAGGAAAACCAAAACGTGCCGAAAATGATATCTATAACCCTATATTTTTTCTGATTTTTTTTTGACATCAATATTTGCAGGAATATCGATACAAAATTTAGTATCAGTTTTACCTTTAGCTTCAGACAAAAGCTTCACAAACACCTTTTAATATACGAGGTCCTGCTTTATGTGCCTTATCCATTATTATTCTTTTCGATATTCATCAAGGCGCAGTTAAATTTTTCTTCAATGCATTCCTCTCTGATTTTGTCAAATTACCTCAAGATGATTGACTGTAAATATCTTCGATCAACACCGGAATATTTTGACCACCCCAAAAGGATATAACCTTATATCCCCACTTTTACTCTTATGCTTTTAAACCTAACTTTCCTTGGCTTCACCTCATTCCTTGCATAAAACCACCAACATCTGAATGAGTAGCAATAAAAGAAACAATATCAAATAATTATTCAGGCGATATGCCTTCTTCTTTCACAGAAATTCAATAAGCTGCCATTTCAATCACGGTTTGCATACATCATTCAATATACGGAAAACACCCATAACGATAATGATGTAAATGAAAAGCTAATTTGAAGTGAATGATCAGAAATATCAAATATCCAAATGACAAAACAAATCTTACCTATCTTCAGCTATATCTCTTAACCCTTGTCACTTCTCTTAACCCTTGTCACTTTTCTCAAAAGTTTAAGCGTTTTCGCATGAGGAATATACATATCAAACGGCAATCCTCTTTCATCAACAACTTTAGCTAAAGAAATTCGTATGAAATCAGACACCGTAAGTCCTAAACTTGCTAATATTTCACCAGCTTCTTTTTTACGTCCTATCATGTGGGTTCGTACAACGTCTTTTGTCACACCCATATTAAACTCTTTTGATTAGCTCTCTTTTGTCATATGGCTTAATAAGGCTTATACAGCATAAGGCTTTATCCTTGCCCTTACCGTATCATATCTATTGATCTTGCACGCGCTATTGCGTTGATTTTCTCCTGTTGTCTCTGTTGCAAAAACTTAACTGCCATTTGAAACTCTTTTATGCAATCTTGATCATGAGACTGTTGTTAAAAAATTGCTTTTGATAGATCATAATTTGTTTGCATAGCAAGCCAAGCACGTGCTGTGCTTACACCAGCCATTTCAAGCCTAATAGCAAGATTAGCACTCATAGCGGCTTTTCCATTTAAAACTCTAGAAAGTGCTACACGAGATATACCAAGCTACTCTGCTGCTTCATTAAAGGATAAACCAAGCTCTTTGATCACATCTTCTCGCAATAATTCACTGGGATGTGAAGGATTCTTCATCATTGTTTAGATCTCCTTTTTGATGATAATCCAGATAATCAACCATTTCGACATCTATGCTATCAAAGCGAAATATTACGCGACAATTTCCATTTACAGTAATTGACTAATAATCCTTGAAATCACCCTTTAGCAGATGTAATCAAAAAGACGGATAACTCAAAATCTTTTGGCGATACATCTCCTTCAAGAGCACTTAGAATACGCTTTAATTTTTGAGCATGGGCGGTTCTAATCCCTTCAGTCGTACCAGTATTATAGAAGGTTTCAATCCTTTTATGTTTAAATCTTAAAATTGTAAATGAATATAGAGTGTACCCTTCCAAAATCCAAAAAATGTTCATTATTTTTACATCACATAGCTTTTTTTACTTTATAAATATTAGAACTATCGTGAAAAAAATTGATCATTCTCATCTCTTTCTCATTATTCTACTAATTATTGGAAAAGTATAAGTTCATAATTAGGAGGAGCTAAACGTAATAGGAGCGTATCATATCTCCAATTGGCAGCGGCACTTAAAAACATCAAGATGATATAACCACAATACTCATTGCTGTTTGATGTTCATGGGGCGCTGCACCCGCTGTATGTCCAGTAAAAAGAATGAATAACACTTAAACTCCGGTTCTATCAAACTTATGTAAATATAATCATTTCTGATTAAATATACTGTTGATTTCCTGCTTCTTCGAGGCTGGTTTCACCAAAGTCACAGGACATTGGCCAGAGCCTTCCTCTCCACAGGCTGACACGGTGGAACTCACCGCCAAGTTTTTTAAATTAATCGCGGCATTAATGTCTCTATCATGGTTCGTACCACAATGAGAACATCTCCACTCACGTATGTTAAGAGGCAATTGTTCAATCTTACATCCGCAATGATGGCAGATCTTACTGCTCGCATACCAACGATCTGCAATAACAATCTGTCGACCATAACGTGCCGCCTTATATTCCAATTGACGGCGAAACTCGAAAAAACTTTGATCTGCAAGGGCACGCGATAAATGCTTATTTTTCAGCAAGCCTTTTACATGAAGATCTTCCAGACAAAATGTACCAAAACGCTGAATTAAATCTGTTGTAACCTTATGCAAATGATCTGTTCTGATATTACTTATCCGTGCATGAAGCTTAGCGAGTTTTTGTTTCTCCTTATAACGATTGCTCGAGCCTTTTTGCTTACGGCTTAGCCTTCGTGATAAGCGCCGTAAACGATTTAGCAAAGCCTTATAAGGTTTAACGCCTCCTATGGTTTCTCCTGTCGAAAGCGTTGCAAGTGCATTGATGCCCAAATCAAGACCAACAATAGCTTGGTTCTCGCTCAGTGACTCTTGATTATCTGTTTCAACGCTAAGACTTACAAACCACCGATCCGCTTTACGGCTAATGGTTGCTGACAAGATCTTTCCTTGAAATCGCAATTGTTCTCGCAGACGAACCCAACCAAGCTTGGGAATTCTTATCTTGAAACCTTGCAACTGTACTTGATCATTGGTCAAAGTAAAACGATCGTGCACTCCTTTCTTTCTAAAAGTGGGATATCGGCTTCTCCCTGAAAAGAAATTCTTAAAAGCCATACCCAATTGAATAATTGCCATTTGTGGAGCATTTTTAGTGACTTCCATTATCCATGGAAATTATTCTCGTTTTAGAGAATTGAATTGTCTACGTAGCGCATAGTCATTAGGCTTTGTAAATTATTATCTTTCTTCCATGCTTCATATTGCTGCTGCCATTCCTTCAGTGCCCAATTATAAGCAAAGCGCGCGCAACCACTGGCTCGAGCCATGTAGCTTCGTTGTTTATTGTTTAAGTCTAGAGCTATTTTGTGAGCAACAATCATTGCGATGCTTCTACAGCTTGACGAACATTTTCTAATAACTTTTGATTTTTTCTCGAACGACTTCCATAAAGACGAGCACTGAAGACAGTAATAATTTCTAAAACATCTTTGGCTAAATCTTCTTCAAAACTGCTTTCTTCTCCTTGATTGAGAATGACAACCTCAACTTGTTTGGCTTCACAAATGGCGAAGACCAATTCCGCACCAAAGCGCAATAAACGATCTTTATGCGTAATCACCAAACGACCTATTTCATTTTCAATGAGAGCATCCAATAAACGTTTAAGACCTTTTTACGATAATTCATCCCTGACCCTAAATCAGAGATGAGTTCATAAGTCCAACCTTGGCTTGCGCAATAAAGCTCGAGAACCTGTTTTTGTCGCTCTAAATCGTCTTTTTGATCATGGCTCGATACACGCGCATAAGCAATGGTTTTTCTTTGTGATAGTTCTCTCGAATGAAAAGCCCAGATCTAAACCTAGATAGGTCATAACGGCGGTGACCTCCTGCCGTATGCTCAGAAATAATTTTGCCTTCACATTCCCAACGGCGTAGAGTGCTGATCGAAACACCCAAAACTTGAGCGGCCTTACCTATCCCAATAAATCTATCCATAATGTATATTATTACACAGATATAAATAGATTATAAGTAAGCTGGTAAAGCCCCCACTACAAACTCTGTTAAACTTAACCGGTTTACGAATAAGTAAAAGAAAAAGGAAAATCAAAAAAAGGCATATTTTTCATATCTTACGAACTATAGAGAAATCTATACGCATTGTAGTTATTAGAATTGGACTTTCCTTTTGTAATTGCCAAAACCCCGCATTAAAATCAGACCTTTATTCAAAGATGATCTGATAATTTTTTCAAAAAATTCAAGATTCCTCAAGTGCAGTCCCCATGCGTACATCATGATGAATAATAACATCCATCAACTCTGTCACGACAGTGTCCAATACTTCTCGTGCATCGCCTTCAGCCATAAGGCGGATAACCGGTTCCGTTCCAGAAGCGCGGATCACCAGCCTTGCCTCTTTTCCCAACCGCTTCTCTGCTTGATCAATGGCCGCTTTGACGGGATTTTTTTTCAAGACATTTTTATTTTTAATCGTTACATTTTTTAAAATTTGCGGTACAGGTTCAAACCGTTTACACAATTGGCTCATAGGGCTTTGACTTTCCTTCATACAGGCTAAAATCTGCAATGCAGCCACCAAGCCATCACCCGTTGTACCAAAATCACTAAGCACGATATGGCCAGAAGCCTCACCACCAACATTATATCCCTTTTGGCGCATGGCATCGACAACATAACGATCTCCAACTTTTGTCCTTACAAGGTGCAACCCTTTGCTATTCAAGAAACGCTCTAGTCCAAGATTTGACATAATCGTTGTGACAACACCATTGCACCGTAATCGTCCCATTTTATGCCAATTTTCAGCAATTACAGCAATTAACTGATCTCCATCAACCGTTTGTGCTTTTTCATCAACAATGAGAACCCGATCTCCATCTCCATCAAGAGCAATCCCCACATCAGCACGCACTTCATGCACTTTTCGTTTTAAAGAGCTTAAATCGGTTGATCCACATTTTTGATTAATATTGGTCCCATTGGGCTCATCATGAATAGCAAAAACCTCAGCCCCCAATTCCCATAAAGCACGGGGAGCCGCTTTATAAGTAGCCCCATTGGCACAATCCACAACAATACGCACAGTATCTAAGCGAACATCACGCGGCAAAGTTCGTTTGGCATATTCAATATAACGATAAATATCTCCCTCAACCCGTTTTGCATAACCAATTTCGGCAGAACTTGCTAAAGACTTTGAAAGATCTGTATCGATCAATTGTTCAATTTTCGCTTCCATATCATCTGAAAGCTTAAAACCATCAGGACCAAAAAGTTTAATTCCATTATCATAGAACGGATTATGAGAAGCAGAAATCATCACCCCAAGATCCGCGCGCAAAGAGCGGCAAAGCATTGCAACAGCAGGCGTTGGCACTGGCCCCAATAAAAAAGCTTCCATCCCCGCAGCAGTCAATCCTGAAACCAAAGCGTTTTCCAACATATAGCCCGATAATCGTGTATCCTTGCCAATCACCACACGATGAGATTGATGTTGTGAGCGAAATAAAACCCCTACAGCCATCCCCACCTTCATGGCAAAATCGGGTGTCATAGGAAATGAATTGGCTTTCCCCCGAATTCCATCTGTACCAAAATATTTTTGCACCATGCCTCTTTCCTTTAATATATAATTCTTCCCTTGGCTTTTCCTTAAAACCCTAACAAGCCCCCTTGGTACAATAGTCCTCCTCTCCCCGTATAAAATCAGATCATTGATCTTAAACCTTCATGCATTTAGACAATCAAGCCCCCTATTCACCATCTACACATCTAAACTACTCTCAAGCAATTATGTTTACACCCTTACACATAAAAGCAATATTATCTCCTCAAAATGCTCTATACATCCCTTTAACACAACCAACGGATAATTTCACACCCTTGCTAAATCCGTAAAGAAATCCAGCACCAAACCTCATACCCTACCAAATCAGCAAGGAAATCTATCGCCTAACCTTACCCCCCCCCTACCACATTAGAAAAGCAACAGTCCACCTCGCCTTGTAGCATGCTAAAGCCGCCATCATACAACGGCTTTGCTTAATTTTTTGCTTCCATATTTTTGCAAATATTACAAGAAAGGCGCAAACAAAACTTGCGCCTTTCTCAAAGAATTTAGAAGTTTTCCTAAAACATCGTCACTCAAGCGATATTAAACAGTTCTTATTTTTCTTTATCATGTCCCGCAGTATTGGACTTCTTTTCAGCATTACTTTTAGAGCGGTTGACTGATTTTGTAGTACCTTTTGTGCTTTGTGCTTTTTTCTCAGTCTCATCCGATTGCACTTCTTTAGACTGAGCCTCCTTAGGCTCAACATTACCGGATTTTGCTGTTTTTTTCCCAACAGCTGCCTCTGCTTTGCCTGCCTCGCCTTTATCTGTCTCTTCTTTATGAAGCACTGTTTTAGGGGCTGCTTCAGCGCTTTTTTCATCTACCACTGTTGTCTCTGTCTTCATTTTTCCAGTTTTTGGAACAGAAGACCCCCGTGGCGCAGCACCCTCATCTTTCTGTGTGCGTGAAGGAGGCTTTCCTGCAATAACTTCGTTAATTTCAGCTCCCGTTAAAGTCTCATATTCCAACAAACCTTGTGCCAAAGCAAACCATTCTTTTCTTTTTGTTTTCAAAATGTTTGTCGCATTTTTATAGGCATCATCAATAAGCTTACGCACTTCCATATCAATCATGCGCGCTGTTTCTTCAGAGACATTTTGTGTTCGCGCAACAGAATGACCCAAAAAGACTTCATCTTGGTTATCGCCATAAGCTACATTTCCAAGCAGATCAGAAAATCCCCACCGTGTGATCATCGCGCGAGCTAATTTCGTTGCTTGTTCAATATCAGAAGAAGCACCAGATGTGATATTTTCCTTTCCAAACTTTAATTCTTCAGCCACACGTCCACCCATCATAATAGCCAAACGAGAAATCATCCACCGATAACTCATAGAATAGCGATCGCCTTCAGGCAATTGCATCACCATTCCCAATGCTCTTCCCCTTGGAACGATTGTTGCTTTGTGAACAGGATCAGCAACCGGCACATTAAGAGCCACAATAGCATGTCCTGCTTCGTGATAAGCAGTGAGTTCTTTTTCCTCTTGTGTCATAGCGGTTGAACGACGTTCAGCCCCCATCATCACCTTATCTTTGGCATCTTCGAATTCTTGCATCGTGACAACTCTTTTATTACGGCTCGCAGCCATAAGAGCAGCTTCATTGACCAGATTCATCAGGTCTGCACCGGAAAATCCTGGTGTTCCCCTTGCCAAAATTTTCAAATCAACGTTAGGCGCTAAAGGCACGTTGCGCACATGCACTTTCAAGATTTGTTCACGCCCAGAAACATCAGGGTTTGGCACAACAACTTGTCGGTCGAAACGCCCTGGTCTTAACAAAGCGGGATCAAGCACATCGGGACGGTTTGTTGCGGCAATAAGAATAATACTTTCATTGGGCTCAAACCCATCCATTTCGACAAGCAACTGGTTTAAGGTCTGTTCACGTTCATCGTTTCCACCGCCAAGACCAGCCCCCCTATGGCGCCCAACAGCATCGATTTCATCAATAAAGATAATACAAGGTGCATTTTTTTTAGCCTGTTCGAACATATCGCGCACACGGCTTGCCCCAACACCAACAAACATTTCCACAAAATCAGACCCTGAAATGGTAAAGAATGGCACATTGGCTTCACCGGCCACAGAACGTGCTAGCAAAGTTTTACCGGTTCCTGGAGGACCAACAAGCAAAACACCGCGTGGGATACGCCCCCCTAAGCGTTGAAATTTTTGTGGTTCGCGTAAAAATTCAACAATTTCTTGAAGATCTTGCTTTGCTTCTTCAACGCCAGCAACATCTTTAAAGGTAATACGTCCTTGCGCTTCATTAAGCAATCTTGCTTTCGATTTCCCAAATCCCATTGCACCGCGTGATCCATTTTGCATTTGCCGCATAAAAAAGACCCACGCCCCCACGATAATAATAACAGGTAATAAGGAAAAGAGGAGATTGAGGAAAATGCTATTTCCAGAGCTTTCAGGAATAGCTTTAACATTAACGTTTTTGCTTTCCAATTTTTGTATCAAACCTGGATCGCGAGGAGCATAGGTTGAAATAGTTCTATGTTCAATGGTTTTTCCTGTTAATTTTTGACCTTGAATGGTCACAGATTTCAACTCATTATTCTCAACTTTTTGCAAAAATTCAGAATAGGAGACTTCTCCACCACCAGAACGTTGGCTATCTCCATTAAAGAGAGAAAACGACACAATCAAAATCAATGCAATAACTCCCCAAATAAGGAGAGAGCGGTAATTGGAATTCATATTCAGCCCACTTAATCAAATATAGATTTCAAACAGTTCCCCTTAACATATAACCTTGTCAGCCCCTTGCCAAGGGATGAGAAGCTGTTTATTTTCTTTTAGAGTAATTTTCCTTTATCTTTTCACCTCAATATTAAAAAAAGGTTCCACAACATTCACCAAGGCTGCATCTTCTCGTGAGGAAAGCCAATCGAAAGGTGCCATAATCCGCTTGACGATAACATGTTTATGAACAACTGCTTGAGAAATCAACTCTGGAATATCATACCCTTTATGATTTGAGATCATCAGCAGCGATTGTAAAGAGGGAAAATGAGGCTTTTCAAGCTCAAAATCGCTATTTTTTAATAAAAATTTCAGCTGTTCTAAATTTGCGGCTCCAACCTTTATAGCCTCATATCCATGATTTGTGATATGATAGCGCCCATCCCATATAAAAGTTTTATCTGGCTCAACAATAGCCTCTTTCATATTTCGCCCTTCACGCCACAAAGAAATTCCCTGCTTGTTATATTCAATAACAGAGCCCGCATAAGTAAAACGCCGCTTTTCTGGAGAATCGAGACAGAGTTTTTGAACAAGCATGCTTAATTTCTGATTGGGGAGCAAATAAAATCCCCCTCCCATCAGCACAGCAAAGAGCCCCACCACAAAAGGAAAACTGGAATGTTTCTGTAAAAACAGCGCAGGCTTTGCTATGAAACAACGCCCATGTTGGACAGTAATATCCAGCGCTAAGATCAAATCAGCAATATTTTTGGCTTGTTGACGACGCTGCAATGCGGCTTCATTTATTTTTTGAGCAATATAAGCCAATTTTTGTGGAGAAAGAGATTGACGCACGCGCACACGTTCAAAATTGCGATCTTCATTGGTTGGATCATCAATCCATGTTTGTCCTTGTAAGCGTAAATAATTCCGTAATGTTTGGCGTTTTACACCAAGGAGTGGCCGAATCAAACGCACTTTTCTATGCAACAGCGCCTCACGCGGAATACAGGATAAACCACGTTCATAGAGGGGACCATAGTTTTTTTCGGCAATATTTTTTCTTGTTTTTCTGGTATGATCCTCATCACGTATACCCTCGGCTTCACCGCGCAAAATACCAGCAAAACCACTGGCATAAACCTCATCGCGCATGGCAACAGCTCCACTATATAAAGCACCTCTATTCTTTTGGAGACGTTGATACCGCATTTGATAGGTCTCAACCTGATCATTGAGTGTATGCCCCGTCATAATAAGTGATGCGCCTTGTTTTTGTGCTTCTTTAACCAAGAGATCATAGCGTGCAACACGCGCGCTGGAAGCAATATGCGTCTTTGGCTTTTCGCCTTCCCATCGCACAGTGATATGTTGAATATCATGGACACGACAAATTTTCGCAACAGTTTCTGCCTCACGCATCGATTCTTTACGCAATTGATGATCAACCGTGACAACAATCATTTCTGGAGGAAATACGAGTGTTTCCAAATGCTCTTTGACCAAAAACATCAAAGCCAAAGAATCACTTCCCCCTGAGACGGCAAGAATCAACTTCTGACATTGAATAAAATCCGATGTTTTAAAGAGATTTCTTGCCAGTCTAACGCACACCGAAAACGACCTCGCTGTTTATTTTGCAGGTTTACAAAAAACAGATGCTAATGTTTGTTGACGTTTTGATTTTTTCACAAAATGAGCACAATCGTCTTTATTTGGCTCAAGAGCGACCATACTTCTTGCTAATTTCAGTAAAATCTCGGAGGTATAGAGCTTCTTTTTATCTGCATACCATGCGGTAAGATAAACTTGTGCTGCTTCATGATAGCGTTTTTGCCCCAACAAAGATTCGGCCAACCAAAATAAAGCATCATCACTCAAAGGATCTTTTTTGTAACGATTTTGAAAAGCGCAAAAGCTTTTTTCAGCATCAACATAGTTAGCAGAACGAATAAAATCATACCCTTCCTTATACAAAGCTTTAGAAGAAGAAAGATTGTCACTCTGATGTGCTTCAATTGGAGCACTTACTTCATGCGCTTTGTTAAAAGGTTGACTGTTTTCATGGTCATGGCTCTCCACCTTAGCTTCTACAGCAGCAACCTTTGTCTGGTCACCTGTACTATGGTCCTGCTCCATCTCTTCTTTTACAGTCTGAGATTTTTCATCTACAGCAGACTTTTCAAAAGAACAAGAATAAACAGAAGAGGCTTCTGTATCAAAAAGCTCGTGAAACTGCTTGTTAACATTTTTTAAACTGTTATGCTCAAGCACCATTCGTATCTTATGCAAAAGCTTATCTAAATCATAATCTTTAAATAAAGCCTGTTGATTCTCTAAAATAATCCCTTGGTGCTCCGCAACACTAGTAGCTTTTTCTATCACATCAGATGCTGCTTTATCGGCTGCTTCAGGTGCTTCCTTCATAGCATCAACAGCCTTATTAACAGCGTCAGTGGCTTTTTCCGCCGCGCTAGATGCTGCTTTATCGGCTGCTCCAGGTGCTTCTTTCATAGCATCAACAGCCTTATTAACAGCGTCAGTGGCTTTTTCCGCTGCATCAGATGCTGCTTTATCAGCTGCTTCAGGCGCTTCCTTCACAGCATCAACAGCCTTATTAACAGCGTCAGTGGCTTTTTCCACCGCGCTAGCGGCTGCTTCAGGTGCTTTCTTCACTGCATCAACAGCCTTATCAACAGCGTCAGTGGCTTTTTCCGCCGCGCTAGATGCTGCTTTATCGGCTGCTTCAGGTGCTTCCTTCACAGCATTGACAGTCTTATTAACAGCGTCAGTGGCTTTTTCCGCTGCATCAGATGCTGCTTTATCAGCTGCTTCAGGTGCTTCCTTCACAGCATCAACAGCCTTATCAACAGCGTCAGTGGCTTTTTCCGCTGCATCAGATGCTGCTTTATCAGCTGCTTCAGGTGCTTCCTTCACAGCATCAA
>NZ_JBHIRW010000014.1:19672-44126 GCF_042197445.1 Bartonella sp. AA1HLJMS
TCAACAGCCTTATCAACAGCGTCAGTGGCTTTTTCCGCTGCATCAGATGCTGCTTTATCAGCTGCTTCAGGTGCTTCTTTCACTGCATTGACAGTCTTATCAACAGCGTCAGTGGCTTTTTCCGCTGCATCAGATGCTGCTTTATCAGCTGCTTCAGGTGCTTCTTTCACAGCATCGACAGCCTTATCAACAGCGTCAGTGGCTTTTTCCGCCGCATCAGATGCTGCTTTATCGGCTGCTTCAGGTGCTTTCTTCACGTCATCAGTTGCCTTATCAACTGCATCAACTTTATCCGTATCATGTGCAGGATATTCGGAAGCCTTTCGTGCCGCACTTTGAACAAGTGAAGTAGAACAAGCTATGAAAACCCCCATATAAAAGAGTGTTTTCCAATTGATTTTACGATACATTCTTTTTTCCCCTTAAGAGCTTATTAAATAGTTGAAACAAACAATCTTCTTTTTAATGACTATTCATGTCATTCAACGTTGTCACAGCACGTCGATTTTGATTCCAACAGGAAATATCATCACACACTGCTACAGGTCTTTCTTTTCCGTAAGAAATTGTTTGAATCCGTTGTGCGGACACACCAAGAGACACCAAATAGTTTCGCACAGCAACAGCACGGCGCTGTCCAAGTGCCAAGTTATATTCACGTGTTCCCCTCTCATCAGCATGACCTTCGATCATAATAGAATAATAAGGATAATGAAGCAACCATTCTGCTTGGCGCGTTAAAATACGTTCAGCATCAGCATCAAGTGAAGAAGAATCGAGACCAAAAAACACGCGATCACCCACATTAACCGTAAATTCTTGTCCTGAACCTGGTGACATCTGATTCAAACCAGCATCATTCATATAAGCGCCATTCATACCGTTAAGTGCACCAACATTTTTTTTGCCACACCCACCCAGGCATAGTGAGAAAAGAAAGAGGATAGCTAAGGAATGAGAGATGGTTTTTTTGGTAGAGCGCATAGTCCGTTTCTCCTTGAATTTCGTAAAGAAGGGTCAATTCTTAAAAATATTTTTAAGAATAACCGTTAATTCCTAATGAAGAAGAAATTTTTTCTGTTTTTTCGTCCTCATTTTTACTTTTGAGTCTCTGCCAATTTTTCTTCTCTTTGGCCATTCCTCTAACATTTCCATAAAAAATGTTTCCCTTATGCGTCATGGCTTTTTATGCATCATCTTGATCTTGACGATTTTTTTGCAGCGCGTTCAGCTTTGCAAAAACTTTATCAGCGTCAAAAGTCTTATGCAGATTTTCTTCACTCTCATTTTCCTCTAGAGCAGCGTTTTCCGTCACAGAAGCGGGAAGCAACGACCTATCTTCTTCTGCAGCAACAGGACGATTTTTCGCCGCACGCTGGAGCTCAAAATCTAAATCGATTTGCGAACACAAACCAAGCCCTACAGGATCAAGAGGAACCAAATTTGCACTATTCCAATGGGTTCTAAGGCGGATTTGTTCAATTGTCGCTTTTGTTGTCCCAATCAACCGTGCAATTTGTGCATCTTTCAACTCGGGATGGTTCGTCACCAACCATAGGATACCATTGGGACGATCTTGGCGTCGAGAAAGAGGGATATAGCGCGCCCCTTTACGTTTTTTTTCAGGAATATGCACCCTAGATTGAGAAATTTTCAATCGTGCGTTTTGATCAGCCTCCACCCGTGCAATTTCACTGCGCGTCAATTGCCCAGAACTAATCGGATCTAAACCTTTAATACCATAAGCCGCATCACCATCGGCAATAGCTTTTACTTCCAAGACATGCAATTTACAAAATTCTGCAATCTGATCAAAAGAAAGAGCTGTATTATCAACCAACCAAACAGCTGTTGCTTTGGGCATCAAAAGTTGCGTTGCCATTTTTATAAATCCTCTTCTGCGCCTCTTCTATGAGGCAGGTTACCGCCCACTCAAGAGCACTGGAACTTTTTTATATGTTTAGGTCTCTCCAACCACTCCTAAAACAAAGTGCGGCATGGAATAAACCATTTTGCTATGAGATTACATTCTGTTATAGCGTTATTTTTGCTCAACGACAAGAGATCTCTCTTGTAATGATCCTCAACTAAGGTGTCTTTACCTTTAAGATGAATTTTCTTATAAAGGGTTTATTCGATTATTTCACCTCATGCTGTGGCACATTTATTCTGGTGGGATGCGTGCTTTATCGCCTTAAATTCTAAGGAGTATCCAACTGGCAAAAAAGCCCTCAAATAGGAAGGAAAACTATGGCAGGCCATTCACAATTTAAGAATATTATGCACCGTAAAGGGCGTCAAGATGCAATGCGCTCGAAAATATTTTCTAAGCTTGCGCGCGAAATTACCGTAGCAGCAAAACAAGGTGCTCCTGATCCAGCCATGAACCCACGTTTAAGGCTGGCTGTTCAAAATGCCAAAGCACAATCGATGCCGAAAGATAATATTGAACGCGCGATTAAAAAAGCGTCAGGCGCCGATGTCGAAAATTATGATGAAGTACGCTATGAGGGCTATGGACCAGGCGGCGTTGCCGTCATTGTTGAAGCTTTAACTGATAACCGCAACCGCACCGCTTCAAATGTGCGCGCCGCCTTCACAAAATCAGGAGGAGCCTTAGGGGAAACAGGATCGGTCAGTTTCATGTTTAATCGGATTGGTGAAATAGTCTATAAGCCAGAAGCAGGAACAGCCGATAACATCATGGATGCAGCAATTGAAGCCGGTGCCGAAGATGTGCAATCAGAAGAAACCGGACATCATATTACCTGCGCATTTGAAGATATTGGTGAAGTTTCCAAAACACTTGAAGCAAAACTTGGTGAAGCAGAATCGATTAAAACGATTTGGAAAGCCACCACCCTTGCACCAATAGATGAAGAAAAAGCTTTGTCTGTTTTACGACTAATTTCAACATTAGAAGAAGATGATGATGTGCAAAATGTTTATGCAAATTTTGATGTCAGTGATGAGATTTTGGCAAAATTGTCTGTATAATTCCCATCATTTGCATAAGCCTTCTCTTCATGCATGAGGGCTTCAAAAGCATCTGTCACCCCTCCTCTTTATCCGCACATATAAAAGCCCCGCGTCAATAGCGGGGTAAGCCATTGATGCAACAAGAAACCACAATCAATCGCAGAAAACATAATCCCAAAAAGAAAAGCATCCAAAACTCTGTAGCCTCACGCCTTTCTTACATGCCCCAAAGATTATCCCTATATCCCCTCTCTATTTTATCTTTTTGTTCTTTAAGATTAACCTCCTCTCTCCGCTCTCAAGTAATGAAATGATCTAGCCTCTAAACAATTAGGGGTTTCTTGACGTATTCCTATGACGAATCACTCATGAAATTCACTTGAAACTTAAGGCTCAACAAACATGCATTCCCCTAAATATTTGCTACGCACTTAAAAAACACTTAGAATATATCAAGGAGATTTATACGCCCTATATCCCCACACCTCAAAGAGCAGTGTTTTTACAACATCACAGAATAAAAATAAGCAAATGGAAAGCCAGAGCTGATTGTTTAGCAAAGTATTGTACAAAAAGCCGGTACATCTCTCTAATCCGTTGCAGATAAATTTTTGACTTTATGGCATCGTATATTTCTAAAATAACGTCATTTATCTTAAAAATCTGTCCTTTTGCTCTTACCAATCAATCAATATTCAGATCTAAAACAACCGCGTACTTGAATAAAACACATCAGAGAGCAACAGCCCCCCTGACAAGAGGACTCTTCACAAACAAAATCGAAGAAGAAGTTTAAAAAAATATATATAGCGACACTTTGAATAAAAAGTTGAACTCTAGAGACCTCAGAATTTTCGACTCTATTTTTTCAAGGTCTTGTTTTGAATTTTTTTAAGCATTTTCCCCCAAGGAAATTCCATTATCGATCAACAACCATAGATGATAGATGAAATCTACATAACTCCCCATACCCACTATAATCAATTCCTTCTTTTAAATAATTAAAAACTATTGAGATTGTGTAAACTTGAGACTGTATAGACTATATTCCTTCTATCTTCTGTTTTTTTAAGCATTTTGTTTTACTGTATATTGAGCAAAGGCGACCATGCTGGATCTGAAGCATCATTGGGGGTGGGTAATTGACGTTCATTGCGACCCGTAATATCAATCGTATAAATTTTTGGTCCCATACCGGGATTTTTGCGAAAGAACATCAGCACACGACCATTAGGGGCCCACGTTGGTCCTTCATTGTGAAACCCTGTGGTTAAAATTCGTTCTCCTTGTCCATCAGGGCGCATAACACCGATAGAAAATTGTCCGCTTAATTGTTTTGTAAAGGCGATATAGTCACCCCGTGGAGACCAAATAGGTGTTGAATAACTCCCATCGTTTGAAGAAATACGCTGAATATCACTCCCATCCGCATTCATTTTATAGATTTGCGGCTTTCCACTACGATCTGAAGAAAAGACAATTTGTTTTCCATCCGGTGAATAAGAAGCAGAAGTATCAATAGCAGAAGTTGTTGTAAGTCGCGTCATCGTACGGGTTCGTAAATCCATAGTGTAAAGATTGGCACTCCCATCATTTTGTAACAAACTCATGATAACTTTTTGTCCATCAGAAGAAAAACGTGGAGCAATTGTCATGTTATTAAACGTTCCGATCAACTCTCTTTGCCCCATTTCAATTTGTTGGAGATAAACATGAGGTACTTGATTGTCCTCGTAAGCCATATAGGTCAATTCTTGTCTTTTTGGTGAAAACCGCGGTGTAAGCACCAATTCACTTCCATCAGACATATAAATCAAATTTGCTCCATCTTGATCCATCATTGCTAAACGTTTAATGCGTGCATTTTGAGGACCTGTTTCATCGATAAAAACAATCCTTGTATCAAAATAACCACTTTCTCCTGTCATTTCACTATAGATCTCATCTGCGATCATATGTGCCACACGCCGCCAACGTTCTGTCGCAGTATAAAAACGCCGTCCTTTCAATTGTCTTTGTCCAAACACATCCCATAAACGAAAATCGACCCTCAAACGTCCATCGATTTCTCTCATGACTTGCCCAGTAACTAAACCTTGCGCTTTTATTTTCTGCCAAGAAGCAAAATGTGGTTGTTTATTAGGATTAGAAATGTTTTCAAAAAAATTTGCTTTATCAAGCGGTAAAAACAGCCCCGACCGTTCGAGATCGGCTGTCACCACAGCAGATATTTTCAACCCAATCGAATCATTGGAAATAAAGTCTGTAATTGCAATGGGAATGGGATTAAAATCAGCGCTCGAAATAGTTCCTTTCAATTGCGCATAACCCGATGAAATACTTGAAAGCCACAACCCACAAGTGACAATAAACCAAGCAAAAACTTTATGTCTCGTTATAGTCATCATGGAATGTGTCCTTTCGTTAAGCGCTTTTTTCTCGTTTATCATCTTATTTCTTGGAGGGGATCAACATTAAAGTCAAAACCTTGCCCCCATAGATCATATTGATCACGTGGGAGATCTGCATAAGGTTGGCATGAAAAGACAGCAGCATACACCTGCCTTATCATAATAGCTTGTTGACTCTCAAGGCCGCTTACGGGATCAATGATAGGATCGCCCACAACCATCCCTTCACGGTCTAAATAAAATCGCAACCGCACGACCGGACGATTTTTTAAATCGCCGCCAAGCGCCACAAGTTTAAGCTTCTGTTGAATACATCCCCCCGCAATATTGACCAATGTTTGTGCCATTTTTGTGGTATCATTAATATTTTTTCTTGCACCCAAAGCTTCTGGTATATGAGAACGTTTTGCTCCCCCTCCTTGTGACCGCGCACGATTGAGCAAATTATTTTCCTCCAGAGCTAAAATATCTTCAATGGTCTGTTTCTCTTGGTTTTTCTTGTTAAGCTTTGGCGTCTTTTGATTCAATGCAGCCTCATTCTTCTTTGGAAATTCTCCGTCAAACTTTGGTTTAAACTGTGGAAGAAGAGATTTTTCTGGAAGTACAATTTTGGGCGCTTGATGAACAATCTGCTCTGCTGGTACTTTTGGGACCGTTGGAGCCAATTCTTTTGGCGATATCATTTCTTCATTTTTGTGCGCAGGCTTGAGCGCAACCTTAGAGGCATCTTCCGGCACTCTCAAAGGCATCTCAGGCGCAACCTTGGGCGCATCCTCCGGTGCCTCCAAAGGCATCTCAGGTGCAAGCTTTGACGCATCTTCCGGTACTCTTACAGGCATCTCAGGCACAACCTTAGGCTCATCTTCCGGTACTCTCACAGGCATCTCAGGCGCAACCTTGGGCTCATCTTCCGGTACTCTCACAGGCATCTCAGGCACAACCTTAGGCGCATCCTCCGGTGCCTCCAAAGGCATCTCAGGCGCAACCTTGAGCTCATTCTCTGGTTCTTTTGAAATCTCTTCTGTTTTTGCTTCTAATAATTCTGGTTTTGTAAGTTCTGGTGCAAATGTTTCTGACGTGTTCTCGCTTGATGGTGACGATGCTGTTTCAACGGGACGCAGCTTTTCCTTTGGTTGAAATGGTGCAAGACTATCTATTTGTCCCTCTCCAATATGGCGTGCATCTTCTTTCTCTTGTGGTTGCATAGTTGGTTTTACGGCAGGGATTGCGCGGATAGGAGCCTTCACGGCTCCTTGTTGAGAAGAAAACTCGTCCACCAAAGGAGCAAGAGTAATGGGAATTGCTTCCAACGGTTGTGGTAAAGAAACAGAGCTTGTAAACTGAATAGCTCCCCAACTGAGAAAAATGACATGGACCACAAGGGATAAAGCCAAGCCTCGTTTCATACTATGATAGGAGTCTTTGTTCATTCTTTATGCCTTACTTATGCCTTATACATTTTTTCATTTTTAATCACTCTATGCTCTTTTAAAAAAAATTAAGAACAACCGGTTATACGCAATTTTATTACTTATTATTTATTGTGCTAAACTTGCTAACGCAACTTGAGAAAACCCCGCTTTTTGAATATCTGCCAGCAGTTTTAATACTTGCTGATATTCAACAGTTTTAGCAACCCGTACAAAAACCCGTTGATCTTTTTGTGTAGCATCTGCTTCCAGAAGAGTTTTCAGGTGTGCAATCAGGGACTGTGACGTTTCATAATAATCTTGATTAATGGCAAAGCGCCCTTGCGCGTCAAGTGAAACCGTAAGAGGTGTTTTTTGAGCTCGTACGGGACCCGCTTGACTACGAGGCAAATCTAGAGGAACACCGTTCACTAAAAGGGGGGCAGAGACCATAAAAATAATCAACAAGACCAGCATGACATCCACAAAAGGAGTGACATTGATCTCACTCATCAGTTGGCTTCGTGAATGATGCCGCCTACGTGTATTTTTGCGAGAAGAAGAAGCAACAGAAAAGCCCATGGGATAAGATCCTTTTTATAAAGAGGAAGGTGCTGTGCGTGTTTCATCAATACGCCGCGATACAATTGTTGAAAATTCATCGGCAAAATTTTCTATTTGTGCAATGATGCGCGCACTTTCATGAGTCAACTTGTTATAAGCAATAACAGCTGGAATTGCTGCAAACAAACCAATAGCGGTTGCCAAAAGCGCTTCTGCAATCCCTGGCGCGACAATGGCAAGTGATGTATTTTGAGAAGCTGAAATAGAAAGAAAAGACTCCATAATACCAATAACTGTTCCAAAAAGTCCGATAAAAGGTCCCGCAGATCCCAGTGTCGCAAGAAAACTTAATTTTGATTCTATTTTTTCACTTTCACGTCCCAGCGTCAAATCCATAGCCTTATCAATTCTGCTCTGCAAACTTTTCGATGTATGGGTCCCTTTTTCAAGAGATTTTTTCCATTCAACCATTGCTGCCATAAAAACTGCGGATATACTATTGGTACGTTGACTTTTGCATGATGCATAAAGATCTTCTAGCGCTTTGCCAGACCAAAATGTGCGTTCAAACTGCTTTATTTCACGCCGTATTCTCCGATACGTAAAAATTTTATCAAAAATAATTGCCCAACTCCAGATAGAAGCGAGCAGCAACCCGATCATAACACCTTTCACGATCCAACTCGCTTGCATAAACAAATGCAACATTCCAATTGTTTCTGGATTCGTTAGTTCTAAATGCGGCATAATTTTTGTCCCTCTAAATGAAAGATGCATTTTTAAAATTTATAAAACAGATTATTTTATAGTTTCTAAATTTAAGTAAAGACTCTAGTCTCACATAAATCCATGCGCTAAAACAAGACTTGTTTCTTAAATTTCCTTAAAAAGTGATGACGAGAGACATCCCTCAATGCACGCCCCTCTCATTTCACAACAGCATTTATGAAAAATATAACGATCAGGATTTCTCCATAAATGCTATAAAAATAAAAGATATAAAAATGCATGATATAAAATCTATTATGCACCACCATCTTTACGCTTATGAAAAGAACGCTAAATCATCATACGCGTTTCTAGCTTAAAATGCTGCAATAAGTCTTAGCACTTGAAAAGATTCATAAGAGGCATTTATTCCTTTCTTAAGTGTTTTTGTACCCACTCACCAACTCCGCTTGTGACATGTAAGAAAATGTTTTTGATTAATTCGCGGCAATAGAGCTTGAAAAGAAAAAGTTTTACAAGTTTCAGAATTATCTGAAAGTGACAACGCAATGAATTATCATTGTAAATAAATATGTTATCATCATAAAAGATGACGCTTTGCCTCAGGCTATTGTTTCTCTCATTCTTTAATAAGATCACACCATCGGGCACAAAAAACGACACTAAACCACCCTAAAACGCCTCACAACAATGCACCTCACCTAGGCCCCCTATAAGTCCTATATAATCTAGTGTAAGTCTCATGTAATCTCATTGTGTTGTGAATTAGCCCCTTTCAATGCCTATCATCTCTCTGGCACCTTGGTATAACGTACAAGCTTCTGTGACATGAAAAAAGCCTTTTCACATTTTTACCTCATCAAAACCGGCTTCTTCGCTCTCTTTGCTCACTTGCGATATTTGATCATTATTGCATTGAGAATGATCCATAAGGAACATTTTTACAATTTTTTCAATGGTTTATATTGTTCTCTTATGATGTGTAAGCAAATGATTTTAATTGTTTCAACATGAACAGATTTGAAATGAAAGTATTTTATTCTCTTCCTCTATTAGGGTTTGTGCCCGTAAGAAGTGATAATTTATCTTTCTAAGTCAATATATTATATAGAATAATATGCTTTTGAAACTTTAAATGCAAGAATGCATTTCTGCTTTGTATACATTGATCTCTCACTCATTTACTACGCTTAGAAGCGCACATAAAGTTATGCATGATGGATAGAAATGGATGAGAGACGCGCTCTTGTGAGACCAAATGACAATCCAGTAAAAAAACAAATCAAATTGCTTAAAAACACCCTTTGGGTGTTTTGAGACAATTTTCGACCTAATAGCTTATTATCCCTTTATTGCAATATGTTGCTGGGTATATACATTTTTATAAAAATAAATCTTAATCCATTTTTATTTCTTTTTATATTTTGTACCTTTTCGCTGTTTTCTGATGCCAACAAACCTTTCTTCAAAAGAAAGAAAAATATCTTGAGCTTATAGCAGAAAATGGATGATATGACATTGATTTCGAATCATAACATGGATGGGGCGTGTTTAATTTTGTGGGATATCATCTTCAATTTATTGTAGTTATTGTAGCAGAGGTGCTTTCTTTTGCTGTATCATATAACCTTATTGAAAAACATTTAGGCTATAATAAATGTATAGTCTTAGATTATAGATTACTTTATATCTGCTGATCTCTCCTGAAGCGGCTGTTTCAATGAAGCACACTTTTAACCAAGCATTTTTGCAAAAAGCTCTTTGGGTAAACGTCGCGGTTTTGCCTCCTCATTAATCAGAGCAATTTCAACTTTGGCTGTTACCAACGTGGTCATCTCATGCAAAATAGATTGCTCCATAAAAAAGCGGGCCCCTTGGATATGAGTAACACGTGTTTTAACAACTAAAAGATGATCAATTTTAGCTGGTCTTGAAAAATTAATTTCCATATGACGAACAACAAAAAACAGTTTTTCCCCCTCACCCCCTGCTGCTAACATCTTATTATTAAAACCGGTATCGCGTAAAAACTCTGAACGTCCTCGTTCAAAAAACTCAAGATAACGCGCATGATAAACTACACCGGAAAAATCTGTATCCGCAACATAAACGCGGACCTGAAAATTATGAAAAGCGTTTGTATGATTGCTCTTAAAAGGTGTTATTTCTGTCATCGACTTCATATCCCATAAAATCATCTAATATAGCAAATTATCTATCAATCAAAAGATTGAACACATTTTTGTGTTGAAGTTGTGAAAAGCAAAAAATCTTTAATAGTGCCAAACCTTTTTAGCCAGAATATGCTAAAAGAAGGCACGTCTCTTGTATTTTATGACCTTGCTATAAAATATTCACATAGTTTCTTTTAATAAAGAGAATGTCTTAATCATCTTCCCCATCCCATAAAGACGTCTGAAGTGATGAATTGTCTTGAGCATCAGAAAGTTGAGAACGCCTTTGTATAGACGTTGTAGAGGCTGGAGCAGAAAGCCCTAAATGGCTCCAAGCCTTTTCAGTTAGAATGCGTCCACGAGCGGTTCTTTGAATAAAACCTTGTTGGAGCAAATACGGTTCAACAATATCTTCAATGGCATCGCGTGGTTCTGATAAAGCAGCAGCAATCGTTTCAATCCCCACCGGTCCCCCTAAAAAAGTTTCCGCAATCAGGAGCAAGTAGCGGCGGTCAAGCGGATCAAGCCCAAGATGATCAACCTCAAGGCGCGAAAGGGCTTCATCGGCGATTTTTTGGTCAATTTGTTTTGCTTGTTTAACCAAAGCAAAATCACAAACGCGCCGTAAAAGCCGTCCGGCAATGCGCGGGGTTCCCCGTGCTCGGCGTGCAATTTCATGAGCACCATCATCACTAATCTTGACGGCAAAAAGTCGTGCATTACGCTGCACAATATATTCCAATTCTTCTATCGTATAAAAATTGAGGCGAATTGGAATACCAAAACGGTCTCTCAGCGGTGTGGTCAAAAGCCCCAAACGTGTGGTTGCCGCTACCAAAGTAAATTTAGCCAGATCAATTTTCACCGAGCGTGCGGCCGGCCCCTCCCCAATGATCAAATCCAGTTGATAATCTTCCATGGCTGGATAAAGAATTTCCTCAATCGCCGGATTTAAGCGATGAATTTCATCAATAAACAAGACATCACGTTCTTCAAGATTGGTCAAGAGAGCGGCTAAATCTCCTGCTTTAGCGATGACCGGCCCTGAAGTAGAGCGAAAATTAACGCCTAATTCTTTTGCCATAATCTGTGAAAGCGTTGTTTTTCCTAACCCCGGTGGTCCTACAAACAAAACGTGATCCAGCGCTTCTTGCCGCGTTTTTGCTGCTTCAATAAATATTTTTAAATTAGCCCGTGCCGCTTCTTGACCAATAAAGTCATCGAGAACTTGTGGCCTCAAGGAACGATCTGGATCGTTAGGAAGGGGGGCGGAACCCAGAAGGCGTTTATCTTCATCTTTATGCATTGTTACCTTGATTTTAAGTAGGAGAAGAAAGCAATTTGAGACTATGGCGGATCAGCAGGGCAGAAGAAACAGTTTCCCCCTCAAGAGCATTCATCGCAAGAGCAAGAGCACGGGATGCATGCTCCCGTTCAAACCCTAGCTTCATCAACGCGGAAAGCGCATCATGCGCAGGTTGATTGGTCATCTCACGCTGAGGAACCGAAACAGTCTTGACCGCTTGTTCAAAGGGGAGTGTTTTACTTTTCAGTTCACCCACAATTCTTTCACTGACTTTTTTACCAACGCCCGGCGCTCGACTAATCATCGCAACATCGTTTAAAGCAATAGCCTGTGCAAGTTCATCTGGCGATAAAGTACCCAAGATTGCCAAAGCAACCTTTGCTCCTACTCCAGGAACATTTTGTAGAAGACAAAACCACTCCTGTTCAGCTCTTGTAGTAAAACCAAAAAGGCGGATTGCGTCTTCCCGAACATGCGTTTCAATAAAAAGGCTTAACGCCTCGCCAACAGAGGGTAAAGAAGGACGCAGCCGATTTGACACAAAAACAACATACCCCACACCGTGAACATCAAGAAGGATATGATCATCAAAGATATGTTCAAGAGTGCCCTTTAATTTGCCAATCATGTTGCCATCCCACTCATATCGCCATCCTTGCCTGATAAGATCGGTCAATACTGTTACGGTGCATACTATGACAAAGAGAAAGAGCAAGAGCATCAGCCGCATCACTGCTATCAAATTCAGCCCGTGGGAGGAGAACTTTGACCATCATATGGATTTGTTCTTTAGCCCCATGTCCAACCCCAATAACTGATTTTTTCACTTTGTTGGGCGCATATTCAAAAACAGGAAGATTTGCTTGCGCAGGAACCAGCAGTGCAATTGCACGCGCTTGGCCAAGTTTTAAAGTTGCTGTAGCATCTTTGTTGACAAATACATGTTCCACAGCGGCTTCATGGGGCATAAATTGATGCACAACCTCTGAAAGACCTTTGTGGATCTGACATAGTCTGGAAGCCAGCGCACACTGTACATCAGAAGAAACCGTCCCTGCTGCAATAAACTGAAGACGATTACCCGCAACATCGATAACGCCCCACCCTGTACGCCGTAATCCGGGATCAATGCCTATAATACGAATCGTCTCTGCCATAAACTACAGTCTATACACTTTTCCCCCTTGTGAATAAAGATGTGAATAAAGACAAGACCACAAAGAAAACAACAACCCAAGACAAAACCAGTAAAAAGATAATCATATCCCCCAAATTTATACAATTATAACACACAACGAACAGCATCTTTATGGAACACACTTTATGAAGCATAACTGAAATCAATCAAAACCATTCACACATCACAAGCAAGCACCCTCTAAAGCATAAAAATTCCCTTTCTATATCATATCCAACGCCATAACGGTTAAACATCGCAAGCGAGCAAATAGAGAGTGCTGGATTGCACATTCATAAGTGTAAAGAGGCTATGCAATGGATGGTACACACTTTACGAAAACTTTTTACATTATAGCATGACGCTATCATTATAAATCAACGCATTGATTTATAATGATAATTAATTATTTTGTATGTTGCATAAGAATCCCGAATATCCTAAGATTTTCTCATTACAAATCTGTTTATATTGAAGCAATCAAAACCATTCTCTTACATATGAAACGTGGGATTGCCGTATAGAGTAAAACTATACAAGAAAGGACTAAAAATGCCTCTAATGAATTGTCTCAAGTTCCAAAGGCTGTTGCAACATTGGGGACTGGCAAAGATGATGATAGTGCCGGCTTTTTCTTTTGCAAGCGTAAAAATGAGAGAGGCTCAACGAATGTGAATAAGAACTGAGAGGTGTTTTTGAATATACTCATCACACCACAATGACATTGCATAGAGAGGGACATTGCATGGGGGCACAGGGAACCCATGGGGCATTCATTATATGGCACTTTATTTTGGATATTTTATTTTACGCGAGGGAAAATAACTTCCATTCAAAACAAAAGAAGCCCCAAAACTGCAACAATGTGTATCATCCTCATTAACACACACTTTACAGCAGCTTTATAGGCATAAATTATAGAGCATAAATAAATTGATGTACAAGCCCCTGCTCTATCTCAGAGCCAAAACAAAATCACACGATAGATCAACAGAAAGTGTTCCAGCTGCAATCAACCAAAGTCGATTTCCCACAAAACCAACCATACTCCATCCCATGGCATAATTCGCAATCAATACCTATCCCTCTCTCAGCTATAAGCTCAAGATATTTCCTACGCTCAAATAGAAATTAGGCAGAAAAAAGCACTCTAGTTTGGTTTTAGTTGTGAAATTTTGGTTGTAAAAAATGGATATACTGCTCTAAATATCGCAAGAAAGAAGCAAGGAGCTATTTTTCTCAGAATACCCAAAAGCTGTTTTGAGCAATTCGATTTGTTTTCCTACTGGATTATCATCGCTTAAACGTACAGCCGCCGCTTATTGACCAAAGCGCTTAAACTACAGCCGCATCTCTAAATGAAACAAAATGCACGCTTCTAAACGTAATGAAGAGGGGTTTCAAGTTCCAATGTCGGTGTATGAAGTGACACTTTTACAATTTCTTTTTTTTATTTGTTCTGATGATATTTCTCCTTCGCACAAAGCAAGGGGAGTCCCTCTAAGAACGCCCAAAGGCTGTTTTGAGCAATTCGATTTGTTTTCCTACTGGATTATCATCTTCTAGAGCAGAGGAGGCCGCAGTTTCCCACCCAGCACGCATATAGGTTATGCGCGCTTCTAAACGCAATGAATGAGAAACAAATTGGCGAAAAATTTCTGGCAATTCATGCCAATGAGGGGTTTCAAGTTCCAATGTCGGTGTATGAAGTGACACTTTTACAATTTCTTTTTTTATTTGTTCTGATGACATTTCCCCTTCACGCTCTGCGCGAAGAAGAAGGAGTTGAGAAGCGATTTGCATAAGTCGTGTACTTAAATACATAGCCTCTTTCGCATAAACTGCAGAAACCTCTGCCGAAAGAGAGCGTGCTACTAATTTCCCTTCTGAGTCAATATACGCTGCGGTTTTTTCAATCAGCGCCATTGTTTCTTCATAGAGACGATTAAAAGCATTTTCAAAAGCATTATGCTCAATCATGATAATAGGTTCATCATATGGACGTTTATGTACACTCACGCTTTTATACTCCAAGTATCAGCACAAAATCATACCCCTTAACGAATAGAGTATTAAAAAGTTTCTTTTGTTGCTGTATAGAACGCTTTTTTTTAAAACTGCTACCTCTTTTAATTTTTTTGCGCAACGCACTTTTTATACTAAGGTTAACGTGCCCAACAAACACTACAGGAATATTTTTTATAAACGGATCATTTTCCTTGAAAAGGACCACTGCCAAGATTGCCGTTTTTCACAATAATAAGCGACTCCAAATTGCAAAGCAATACCCGTTATTATTAAGAGGGTATCGGAAAAAAACGTTTCTGTCATCACTGTTTTTATAATTTGTCCAAACATCGCAAAAATGGTTCCCGTTACAAAGACCGGTAAACTATGTTTTCCTAAAATTGCTAAAGGATGTTTTGGAGAGACATAAAACCATTTATTGATGCGCGGCAAAGAAAGAATGAGAAAGGCTAATGCAAGAACATGGAGTAAACGTGGCAAGCTTAAAAAGGTTTTATTAAAGTTCAACAATGGGGAAGACCAGCCAAGCCACCCCAAAATGCCCCACCAGTTTAAGCGAACCCATAACAGCGCCAACAAGAGATACGCTGCCGCACAAACAATCCAAAAAGACTGAAAAGCGATTTTTTTTCCTTGTTTAAGCGCTAAAGTACTGGTCAATCCTATGACAAATAAGAATTGCCAAGACAAAGGATTTAAAAACCACTTTCCCTTTAAAGGATAAGAAGGAGGAGCAATTTTGTAAAATCCGCAGATAAGATACAGTGTAAAGGAGCCCAAAAGCAGCCATTTTGTCTGCTTACAACTCAAATAAAGGATAAAAGGCGCAAAAAACATCAAAACGATATAAAGAGGAAGAATATTATTATATCCCAATTGATGCCCAAAGCTTAAGGTACTCAAAAATGCGATACTAGGCTCTTTAAAAAAGAGTCCCACGTTGTTCATCGATAAAAGTTTTTCTGTTCGCCATAATAAAAAGGCAGCAAAAAAAAGACTTAACGTGACAAAAGTCGTAAAAAGATATGCCCCATAGAGCTGCAGAGCTCTGTACCAAAGTTTTCGGATAATAAAAGCAAAGGATTTTTGCTGTAACCGTCCATGAAAGCTTAACCCAAGAGCAATCCCTGAAAGCAAAACAAACACTTCTGCACAATCAGAAAAACCGAAATTTCTATGAGTAAAAGACTCATAGATCGTTCTGGGAATATGGTTGATGAAAATCGTCAATAAGGCCAAAGAACGAAAAACGTCAATGCGTGTATCACGATGAGAAGGTTGAGTATTATGCTCAAGAATACCTTGGTACTTCATCAGTGGACTCCCACACGTTGCACCCCCCTTGAAGTCCCATAAAAATGGTGCTTACCCTTATTGCCAACAAGCATGAACAGGATGAAATTTTAATTTTTAAGAGTCAAGTTTCATTTTAAGCGTTTATTTTTTTAAAAGCAAAAGTTTTTTAAAGGCAAAAGAACGAAAAGCGTCCATACGTGTATCACAGCGAAAAGGTAACATATTATGCTTAAAAACACTCTCATTTCTCATAAACAGGCTTCCACACACCCACAAATCCTTTAAATTACGTGAAAATGGTGGTCACTTTCATTGCAAATAAGCATAATAGAATGAAACTTTAATTTTTAAGCGTTATTTTTTCTAAGAAACAGGGATTTGACATGACACAACAAAAAAATAAACCAATTGATCCACCTCTTTTCCCTCAGTTGATTTTAACACTTGATGTTCGGCGCAACACCCCACACACATTTTTGCAGCAAATTTTGCAAACAAAGTCTTTTGCATGCGTCATCCTCTATGATTCTGAAAAGTTGAAAGATGATAGCTCTTTTTTGCAACAACAAGCGCAAATTTACGCAGAAGATATTCAAAATAATGATGCCGCTCTTCTCATCGCGGGTGACAGCCGCATTGCTGGGCGCATAAAGGCTGATGGATTGCACATAGAAGATGATCTTAACGCTCTTGAAAGCTTCAAAAATCAGCAAAAGGAACAAAAAATCATAGGCTTTGGCAATCTACGCAATCGCCATAGTGCTATGCTTGCAGCGGAAACAGGTGTTGATTACCTGTTCTTTGGAAAACTCGGGGCTGATAAAAAACCCCAAGCGCACCCCCGCAATCTCCAGTTAGCAACATGGTGGGCAGAGATTATGCAAACCCCCGCCATTATCCAAGCAGGGAGCGATTTTTCAACCTTTGATGAAGTCTTAAAGACTGGATGTGAATTCATTGCTGTAGAAGAAGTCATTTTGGGGAACGACAACCCCTTAATGCTGCTTAAAACAATGCAAGAAAAATGTGAGAAAACCCCCTTGTAATATAGGAGGAGAATTTATAAATAAAGCGTTAATAAAAATCCAAACACTCACCACTATATTACTTATATAGAACACACAATAACAGATAAAGAGGATACCTCGAAACTCAATAAAATTGCTTAATAATTCAATCAAATTGATAAAAAAAACTAGCGTCTTTTTTCATATAATATATAGAAAAAAGGATCATAGAAACTTTCTCGTTCAATGTCTTATAAAGACAAAGCATTGTGATTGGGGAAAATGGTCATTTTCAATATTGGTACTGAATACCAATAGCTGACGATACAAATATGCAGGGGACATAAAAATGCAATATAGCGGAACACTTGAAGATCTTAAAAACATAATTCGCAAAGCTGGATATCAAATCAAAGAAACTAAACCTCTATCACATCCATCCCCTGAAGGATATCAGATCAAAACCTACGAAGGAGGCACTACTAATTGGTTTAAAAGCACAGGAAAACTTCAAGTTCAAGGCAGCGCAAACATAAAACAAAAGCTAACAGAAGATTTAGCAAAGCATCTAGAAGAAACATCAACGATTCCTTCCTCAAAAACTGCTTCCAATCCTTCAAATAAAAAAATCTTTATCGTTCATGGCCATGACCATATTGCTCTAGAGCAACTTGAACTTATTCTTCGCAGGCTTGGTCTCGAACCATACATCTTAAAAAATACTGGTGGTAATGGTTTAACCCTCATTGAAATTTTGGAAAAAGAAGCTTGTAAAGATTCTATAGGATTTGGTATTGTACTATTTACTCCCGATGATATAGGCTATGCTAGATCTGACAGAGAAAAAAAAGAACAATTTCGTGCACGACAAAACGTTATTTTCGAAATGGGCATGTTAACCGCTGCACTTTCTCGCAAAAATGTCGCTATTCTAAAAAAACAAGACCTTGAACTCCCTTCAGATTTTGGTGGGCTTAAATACATTCCTTTTAATGAACACGTAAAAGAAACACTTCCGGATCTTTTTGATCGACTATGTGAAGTTGGCTACAATTTAGATGCAAAAAAATTTGCTACAGCATCACGTTAAATTTGAATAATGCTTATGTTTATTTTTTAAAGCGCACGCCCAAAACCACAAGGCACCTCACCACATGCCACAGACACACACATCCTATAGCACAGAGAAACGATCATCCCCCACCCTTCCTCAAACAGCAAGCGATTGTGCAAATTTTAATGAAGATACCGCGTGTAAATTCACTACCGTAGAAGATCATTTTAGTCTCTTTAATAAACGCGGGGCTGATGTCATGATTTTGACAATCATTCCAGAGAGATTTAAGAAGCGGATAGCCTCTCATAAAAAAACAAATTTTGTAAGTAAAAAACTATTTTTATTGTAAATTTCCTGAAATTACTTTATGAATTAAAAGATGTTTTGGTCGCATACGCAACGACCAAAAGGGGCCTTGAAAACCCTAAGTTCTAGCGTAAAGATGAACCCACTTTGTGGGTATCCCGGAATTCCGGGAGTTTTTGCTATGTCCAGGTGCTTTAAGCACTAAAAGCAAAAAAAGCTGATTAGATTTCAGTACTTTCAAGCTCCCGGAATACTCATGCGAGGGCGCTCGCAACCGGCGGGGAAAAATGCAATCTCAAAATCTTAATATTGATCTTTTTATTGGCAAAAAAATTCGTTTGAGACGAAAAATGCTAAAAATGTCTCAAACAACTTTAGGACACGCTTTAGGTGTCACTTTCCAACAAATTCAAAAATATGAAAACGGCTTAAATCGTGTCAGCGCAGGGCGTTTAATGGAAATTTCTGATATCTTGAATGTTCCCATTGCCTTTTTTTATGCCGATATCTTAACAAAACACCAGTCCCCATACCACCATGATGAAATCGCATCAAGCACAGAGGAATACCTGCTGCTCAAAAGATTTAGAGTTCTAACAACGGTAAAAAAGAAAGCCTTTTTACAGCTGATCTCTGATGAGAATGCAAGCTAACATCACACGGATAGCGTGCGCTATTCATAAGCATTCATACGTATTTTTAAAAGCAACCTCCATTGTAAGCATTTTTTCATTTTAGGGGGGATAAGCCCTTGATATAATAGAAGATAAGCATCTTTACATACGATAACCCTTCATCATTATTATTTTTAACAGGACTGTATTATTTTTAACAGGACTGTTTTAAACAGTCTGTCTCTCGTCGACATTTATGCTACTTTTTTAACTTACCCAACCCTACCTTGAACCAAGACGAAAAACTGAGAGATAAAAAGTAATATAGAAATGAAATTCTTATACGGCTTGTAATGATGAAAAAAAAATGTGAAAATTCTGATCGGTAATGAGGAGAAAACACCATGATCAAGAGAAGCGTGAAGCTGCTCATCTTAGGCGTGATTGGGCTTGCAAGTTCTGCTGTAAGTTCAGCGGGAAACACTGAAGAAATCTCAAATTCTGAAAGCTCTTTCAATACGATTCAAGAAGCTTCAAACACTCAAGAACCCTTTCAGCCCTTAAAAGCTGGAGACTATGACCAAGCCTATGACTATTACATCCAAGGTTATTATTTAAAAGCTTTTCGTGAAGCACTCCGACGTGCTGAAAAAAATGATCCTTTTGCACAAACTCTTCTTGCCCGAATTTATATGGAAGGATGTGCTGTTCCTATTGACGGTGCGCGTGCTGCTTTATGGTTTGAACGCGCTGCAAAACAGGGGGAACCCCAAGCACAACTACGCTATGGACTTATGTTGTTCGATGGTCACTTTATAAAACAAAATCAAGAACTTGGTGCGCAATTCATTCAAAAAGCTGTCAAAGCAGGCGTCAAGGAAGCCTATTTTTATTATGGACAACTGCTTCTTTATAAAGCCTCACAGGAAAAACAAGCTCTCCCTGGTGTTTCTTCCCAAAGTCGTGAAAATGAAGCAATAGAGCAAGCCTTAAAATGGTACTTAAAAGGTGCTGCTCTTGGGGATGCTGAAGCGGCTTTTTCTGCTGCAAAAATTCTTTCCTTAGGCACATTAAAGCGACCAAAAGATGATCGCAATGCCCGCAAGCTCATGGAAGTAGCAGCTCAAAACAACCACTTAAAAGCTCAACTTCATTTAGCACAATGGCTTGTACAGGGGCGTGGAGGAGAAACAGATTTTCAGCGTGCTTTTCATTTACTTCACAGAAATGCCGTCAACATGATTGCACCAGCACAGATTTCCCTTGCAAGGCTTTATCGAGATGGCACAGGAACAAAAGGCGATATAATAATGGCAGCGGCATGGTATATGCTCGCAAAGGAAGCAAAAATGCAAGCTCCTGATCTTGAAATAATGCTCCAAGGCATGGACAAGACACAACTAGAAAAAGCGCACAAAGAAGCAATAAAGCTCCTTCCTGTTTTTTAAAATACTCCTCTCTGCTTCAAAAAGATAAAATTTATAGAAATTCCGGGAGATTTTGCTCTGTCCAGGTGCTTTAAGCACTAAAAGCAAAAAGGCTGATTCGAGGTCAGTGTTTTTAGACTCCCGGAATACCAACGCGAGGGCGCTCGCAACCGGCGGGGGCTTTAAAATGCGAGCCAAAAATCTTGATAATGACATTTTCATTGGTAAAGAAAACGCACTGGTATCATTTGCTTAACAAACAATATCCAATAAGCAAAAGAGCTAGACTATCCCGAAAATTCCGCAAGCTCTATTTTTTCATTCTTTTTGCTTGGACGAAAAACACGCCGTCTCTTATAAAAAAACTATTTTTTATTGCCAAGCCTCCGAAATTACTTTACATATTTAAAGGTATTTTTGATCGTATACGCAACGATCAACGGGGATTAAAAACCCTAAGGTCCGATACATAAAAATGAACCCACTCTGTGGGTATCCCGGAATTCCGGGAGATTTTGCTATGTCCAGGTGCTTTAAGCACTAAAAGCAAAATGCTGATTCGGACTCAGTGTTTTTAACTCCCGGAATACCAACGCGAGGGCGCTCGCAACCGGCGGGGGCTTTAAAATGCGAGCCAAAAATCTTGATAATGACATTTTCGTTGGCAAAAAAATTCGTTTGAGACGAAAAATGCTAAAAATGTCTCAAAAAACATTAGGTCAACATTTAGGTGTTACTTTCCAACAAATCCAGAAATATGAAAACGGCTTAAATCGTGTCAGCGCAGGGCGTTTAAAAGAAATTGCCGATATCTTAAATGTTCCACTTGTCTTTTTCTATGCGGACACCTCAGCAAAACAACAGCCCCCATACCCTCATGATGAAATCGCATCAAGTACAGAAGAATACCTGCTGCTCAAAAGATTTAGAGTTCTAACCTCGATAAAACAAAGAGCCATTTTACAATTACTCTCTGATCAAAATGAAAGCTTTTAACATCATAATATAGGGCGCTACACTCTCTATTCTTGACTTGCCTCCCACCCCTCAAAGGACAGAAGCCCCTTCCCTATCCAGTTGGGAAACAATCCGTCTTCTCAGAACAGAACTCTTTTAGCTTCCCATTTTATGTGGTTCATTTCACAAAATTATCCGGACAAGCTCTCCCTCAAATATTCACCACACACTCTCATAAAAACATCACATGTGCAAAGTTTTATGTCTTATAGCACCACACCTCAAACGATAGTATTTTACAGCAAACAGAATAAGCATTCATACGTATTAAAAAAGATAGCCCTCAAAAAGCAATGCTTGAAAATTTTTTTGATCAATCTGGAATAACACTTAACACATCATTTTATAATAGAGATGGAGGACATGATCTTAACATGCAAACGCAAAAAATTGCTTTTTTATCATAATCACTAAAAGCAGCAGTTTATTAAAATATACGCCACCAGAAGCACTTCAAGCAGCCTTTACAGCTGAAACCATTATTCATTGATTAATTAACCGATTGATTAGATACCGATATGTTGTTAATGTGCTATGCGTAAAGTTGCTCTTATTTCTGGAAGAGGAGCTTCGCAAATAAAGAGCAACAATAAGTAAGGGGAATTAAAGATGTTAAAATATTTATTGCTGTCACCGGTTGTGTTGGTGGCTGGTTGCGCATCTGTAGGCAGTTATTCATCAAATTATGTTGATCAAAGTCTTACAAAGCGTCAGGCACAATTAGTTGCTAACAAATTTATTAGCGGTAACAAAGGGTTTTTACCACCAGCTACAACCACACTTCTTATAAAGAAAAATAATACAGCAGACAACTTTACTCCTTTATTTATCAATCTGTTGCGACGGAATGGATATAATGTGATCTATACAGATCAACCTCAAAAGCAACAAAACATGGGTGTGAATTTGAGTTATAGAATAAGATTAAATAGTAGCACTATAGTGTCTCTTTTTCAGTATAACGTGAACGGAGAGCCGCGTTCTTATATAAATACTCAGCCCAGATGAACCCGCTATTTAATGTAAACATACTCTATATTTTACACGTAAAGACTTAAAAGCTCTTGCGAAAGGCAAAGAGATTTGCACCTCAATAAAAAACCTCATTTTTAGCCAGAGTGGATAAATTTTATTATAGATTGTGACAATACAAAATAATGTAAATTATAGCTTTGAGATTTAAGAAAAGAAGAATACTAAAAATAATGAAAATGCCCCACACCCTAGTGAATTGTTACGCGAAGATGTAAATGCAAAACTTGGACTATCTGTGATTGAAGCAGCTGAAGAGTTTTCTATATCCCGTGTAGCATTTTCTAGGGGCTTGGTAAAATCCTTATAACGACATTTTCAGTGGCAAATTCATTGGCAAAAAAATTCGTTTGAGACGAAAAATGCTTAAAATGTCTTACAAAACATTAGGTCAACATTTAGGTGCCACTTTCCAACAAATCCAGAAATATGAAAACGGATTAAATCGTGTCAGCGCAGGGCGCTTAAAATAAATTGCCGCTATCTCAAATGTTCCACTTTCCTTTTTCTATGCTGATATCTTAACAAAACAACAGCCCCCATACCACCATGATGAAATCGCATCAAGTACAGAAAAATACCTGCTTTTAAAAAAATTTAGAGTCCTAACCTCGATAAAACAAAGAGCCATTTTACAGCTCATCTCTGATGAGAATACAAACGAACACCCTGTGACAACACACCACGCTCTATCCCATGAGACACTATAATAAACTCCGTATTCACATATTCATCACATATTCTTAATTAAAAACATCTCATGGTTTTAGGGAACTTATATTATTGCCATCAATGATGATATTTTACGACACAACGGGATAAATTTCCCCCAAAATTCTAAAAAATTTTTGTGCAAATTTTTAAAAAGCTTGCGTCTGAGCGCTTTTTATGGTCTTGCAAAGAGCTGAAAAGCAAAAATACATAAAGGTCCTTTTTTACTTAAGCTTTTCTCTTTGCAAAAAGCAGGAGAAAGCCCATAAAGAGCACACAGGACCATGAGAGAGCCGCAAGGTTAATCAAAGGGATTTTAGCCCGAAAATAACAAAAGAGCTTGACTGTTAAAGGCAGCAAAGAAAAGCGCCATAAAGACAACAAGAGAGTTCTTTTTGCAAGAATAGAATTGGATAGAAACGATGAAAATTAATGGCAATGAAATTCGCCCTGGTAATGTGATCGAACATCAAGGAAGCTTATGGGTTGCTGTTAAATGCAACGCTGTAAAACCAGGAAAAGGTGGTGCATTTAACCAAGTTGAAATGAAAAATTTGATTGATGGTACAAAACTTAATGAGCGATTTCGCGCTGCTGAGACAGTCGAACGCGTGCGCCTTGAACAAAAAGATTTCACCTTTCTTTATCAACAAGGGGATGCTTTGGTCTTTATGGATTCAGAATCTTATGAACAACTAGAACTTCAAAAGGATTTTGTTGGTGAACGTGCTGCTTTTCTCCAAGATGGGATGACTGTCACAGTTGAACTTTATCAAGAAAAGCCTATTGGCATCTCACTTCCTGATCAAGTTGCTGTCACGATTGCGGAAGCCGATCCTGCCATCAAAGGACAAACGGTTACCTCCTCTTATAAACCCGCCATTCTTGAAAACGGGATTCGTATTCTTGTTCCCCCCTTTATGAATGCTGGTGAACGTATCATTGTAGACACCAATGAGTTGATTTATTTGCGTCGTGCAAATGAAAAAGATAAATAAAGGAATAAAAAATGGCCCATTCTGCAGTCATGAATGTCATGGTGCAAGCTGCAATGAAAGCAGGACGCTCGTTGGTACGTGATTACGGTGAAGTGCAAAATTTGCAAGTGTCTTTGAAAGGACCAGCAGATTATGTCAGCCAAGCAGATCGCAAAGCGGAAAAAATTATTTTCAATGAATTAAGCAAAGCGCGCCCCAAATTTGGTTTTCTG
>NZ_JBHIRW010000015.1:0-42190 GCF_042197445.1 Bartonella sp. AA1HLJMS
AAGTAAATTCCAAACAGATGTCTTTCTACCTATTTTACCGGAATTAGCCAAAACGCTTGAAGCTGGTCCTATTGGAGAACAAACATTCATTTGTGGTAAAGAAGGTAAAAAACTAGTTAAAGAAAGTTTTGGCAACCTTTTTCGAGAGGCTTGTAAAGTAGCAGAAATCAAAAAATCAGCACATGGCTTAAAAAAATTAGCAGCAACACGCGCAGCTAACTCTGGTGCAATAGTATCACAACTCAAAGCAATTTTTGGCTGGACAAATGATGCTATGGCATCTCTTTAACACAAAGAGCGCAGATCGCAAAAGGTTCGCTATAGAGGCGATAAAAAAGCTTCAAAAAGATGAGGGATAGAGGCAAAAAACTCAATAGAATCAAGATTCACCTATTCCCTTATATTAGACATAACTATTTTATTTTACTTGCTTTTTATTTGCCTAATGAATTACTAACAACTTCATGACATTGGTAAAATTATCCGGCGGGCTATTATTAAAAGAATCAGAAAGTTTTTTTGTAAAATTCTTTCCACAAACATTTTTTTCAATAAAGTCACCTAATTAATCAGCCTTAACTTTAGCAAAGATATAAGGCATGTGTTTCATTTATTAAAGCAAATTCTTTTCTTTAAAAAGGTTATAGCCTTCTATCTAACAGCGTTTTTGCTGTAAAATTCAAATTATCTATCTACTCAACTAAAGAACTTTTATTGTTTAGCTTTTGTGCTTTTTTCAAAGAGATGTGGGCTTTCAAGAATAAGCTTTTCTCGTGCTTTTTGTAACTGTTTAATGACTTCATCAATCTTTGACGGAGAACAAAAAGATTCTTGGCTATTCAACAAATGCAGCCTCTCCTTTCCCTCATATAAACATTGCATCTGAGATTGAAGTATTCTAACTTCTTGAAAAAAAAGACGTCCTGTTTCCTTAAAACCATTATTAAGTGCAAAAAGTTGATCAGAAATGGATAGCAGAATTTGTTTTAAAAAACGCTCATTTTCTTGGCGTTTACGATATTCTAAAATAAGAGCATGGCTTATCTCATCTAACTGTTTTTTTGTAGAATCAATTTGACGCAATAAATTTGGTTTTTCCCCCATATCACCTTTTCTCACCTTCACAAGCATAGCATGAATGTCTAATAACTTAATTGCGGAATGAGACAAATAATCAACAACTGTAGGCGTATTAACATAGCGTTTCCGTGCAATCATCACAAACTCACCTAATGACTGTTTTTTACATTCATCCCGCTATTTATTTTTCATTTTACAAGACCATTCTAAAGAAAGTGCTAAAAAATATTACCTCCAATACATTATTCGATGGAGCCCCTTCTCTCTTTTCACGATCAACGTGGAATCCGTGGAGAGAGAAAACGTACAGGTGTATAAAGGATAAGATGTGTTGTTTTTTCCAACACACTACTACCATCAGCAAGAAGGGCTTGACTAGGTGACAATTCTGTACCTTGCATAATTGTGGAAGCCAAAGAACCTTCTCGAGAAAGAGCCATCAACGTTGGCGAAGATGCAAAGACATTGTGTGCTCCCCCATCCACATGAGAAAAATCAAGAACAGCTATTCCATTTTTACGCAACATTTCAATATCTGAGCCATCGCCCACACGATGATGTCCACCCGTAAGACGTCCTGAAACCGCAAGAGCTTTATCCGCTCTGGATACTAAAATAGCGGTTGGCTGCGGAAGTTTTTTTATATCATTAAGTTGGCGCTCAAATACATCAACATCAATATCTGGTGCAGCCATTAATAAACTTGTAATACGACGAATAGGCCTATATTTTCCCTGTAACGCTAACGTTCTAAATGCTTCCATTATAACAAAATTGCCCATAGAATGTGCAATAACCGAAATTTGATCAGCATTGGTTTCACTAATAAGTGTTAAAAGCTCTATCAATCCGTCACGGGCAAAATTAGCACTGTCACGATCATAAATATAAAGAGGAACTGATCCGGCCGAAGGCCAAGAATAATGCACGGCGACAACATTTAAAGAATAATCGTGTGTAAACTGTGCTGTACGAAATGTACCATCTGCAAAATTATTATTATACCCATGGATAAAAAGAAAAATTTCTCTTTTTCCTTTTGGCTTTTTTGCTAAAGCAGCATTTAATTGCTGTTTAAACTGTTCTTTATTATCGTATTTTTGCAATGCTACTGCTGCAAAATACTTATCATGCGTAGGTTTATAGGCATTTATTTCAACAACTCCCTTTACATGTTGCTGAGGAATTCCTACGTCAACACGATTATAATGAACTTTATTTGATCGCTCTGCACCATAAGGTTGAGCGTAATTATTTTGCATCATACGACTCGTTGCAACATACACTGGAACGATGGCTTTTGGAGAAACTGGTTTCCCTTCAACTTCCCTTTCTACGGCAGTCATAGAAGGTGTTGCATGCACCCCATGCCAAAGTACAGCACGTGAATCACTACACGCTGATAATAAAGAAATACAAATAAGAAGTGTTAAATATCTCAGAATCATTATACTTCTCACTGCAACTTCACCCCACCTTATAAAAATATAACATTTCAAATGCATAGATAAAGTAATAAAAAACGAAATATTATTGGCAACACACCAACAAATAACATACAAAAAGATTTTTCTATAATGCCTATAAATCCCCTCTCTCTAACATAACTTCATCTCACTATGGAGAGACTCACTGCGAACTGGTGCGGTCGAGAAGACTCGAACTTCCACGGGTTGCCCCACAGCGACCTCAACGCTGCGCGTCTACCAATTCCGCCACGACCGCACGTGGAAAGAAAAAATCTTGGTTTTTAGCCTTTAACAAATCATAAAGAAAGGTACAAGCCAATTTTCTTTTTCTCATAATTTATTTTATCCGGATGCTTTATAACTTAATAGGGATTACGAGAAATGTGGGCTTTACTATGACCTTTGAACCATCATCATAAAATGTGCTTGTGCCGCTTGATCTTTTTCATAATAACCATGAAAGTTTTTTGTAATTGTTGTAGAGCCCTGTTTTTGGATTCCTCTCATAGCCATACACATGTGCTCAGCCTCAATCAATACTGCTACACCATGAGGCTTCAGATACGTTTTTAACGCGTGAGCCACTTGCGCTGTCATAGCTTCTTGAGTTTGTAAACGACGAGCAAAAATATCTACAACACGTACAATTTTTGAAAGACCAACAATTTTTGCATTAGGAAGATATGCTATGTGTGCTTTCCCAATAATTGGGATCATGTGATGCTCACAGTGTGAATAAAAAGGTATATTCTTTACGATTACGGCTTCATTGTATCCTGAAACCTCTTCAAAAACTGTACCTAAGGTTTCTTTAACCGATTGACTATAACCATTAAAAAGCTCGCGATATGCCTTGGCTATACGTTTTGGAGTATCTAAAAGCCCTTCTCTATTTGGATTTTCCCCTATCCATAAGAGTAATGTACGAATCGCTTCTTCCACCTTTTCAATACTCGGACGCTTTTCTTCAGATAAATTTGTGTCTTCTTTAACAACATTACGCATTCAAAAACTCCAAGCTTACTCTATACAAAGCATTTGCTCCATACCTATCTCATTTTGTATAATCTCTATATAAGCGAATTAAAAGTTTAAACAATCACGACTTTCAAAATTTCAGGCAATAGCGCATGATTGATACTATCTATAATGATAAAATACTTAAATATGCTGCACATATAGGCAAAATTGGGCGTCTTAATAATCCTGATGCAACATCAAGAAAACATGCACACCTTTGTGGTTCGACAATCACTGTAGATTTAAAAGTGGAAAATGGTATTATTACCGATTTTGCTCACGAAATACATGCATGTGTGCTAGGGCAAGCTTCAGCTTCACTTTTAGCATCTCATATCATCGGACAAACAACTCAAGATCTTAAAATATTGCGTGAAGTTATCTACCAAATGCTAACGCAAAATGGTCCTTCTCCTCAAGCTCCATTTGAGGATTTTTCTTGCTTACAGCCCATTAAAGACTATAAAGTGCGCCATGCAGCAACACTACTACCCTTTGATGCAATGATAGACTGCATTCAAAAAATTGAAGAAAAATAAATGTTCAAATCACAATCTAGACAAAAAAAGTTGACTCGGAATTACACAGGCACTTGGCAAAAAACACCCGGACGATTATTGGGTATTTTCTTAATACGTTTCTATCAAATAACACTTTCGAGCCTTATAGGTAATCAGTGCCGCCATGCTCCGACTTGTTCAGAATATACATATGAAGCGATAGCACGCCATGGGCTTTGGGCTGGTGCATGGATGGGACTCTTTCGTATCATGCGTTGTGGACCCTTTGGAACAGATGGCTTTGATCCAGTCCCTCCATCGCTTGGAAATTCTTGCTGTTTTTATAAACCTTGGCGTTACTGGAAAATTTCTGACAAACACAACAAATAATCCTTTTCTTTTTTCACATGTATTGATAAAAAATTAGTCTATAAGCTTTTTACTCAATTTTCACGAAACCATCCGCAATCGTTAGCGGAATTGGATTAAGAGGGTGTTTTTATGTCTTGCTCTATTTCTCTTTTTTTTCCCGATGGTTCAAAACGTAATTACCCCGCCGAAATGACAGGCTTGGAATTAGCAGAATCTATTTCTAAATCACTTGCAAAAAAAGCAGTCGCCTATAGTCTTGATGGTATCACGCGAGACTTATCGGATCCATTGGGACAATCTGGTCAAGTAGAGATTATTACCCGAGAAGATTCACGCGCTCTTGAGCTCATAAGGCATGATTGCGCCCATGTCCTTGCTGAAGCAGTGCAAGAGCTCTTTCCTGAAACGCAAGTAACAATAGGTCCTGTCATTGAGAATGGATTCTATTATGATTTTGCACGCCAAAAACCTTTCACATTAGATGATCTCACCGTCATTGAAAAGAAAATGCGTGAAATTATCCAACACAATAAACCTTTTAGAAAAGAAATTTGGTCTCGTGAAAAAGCAAGAAAAGTTTTTTCTGAGAAAAAGGAATTTTATAAAGTTGAACTTATTGATAGCATTCCTGAAAATCAAGATTTAAAAATCTATTATCAAGGGGAGTGGTTTGATCTTTGTCGCGGACCGCACATGCAATCTACAGGGCAAATTGGGAATGCTTTCAAACTAATGAAAGTTGCAGGAGCTTATTGGCGTGGCGATGCCAATAATCCAATGCTCACGAGAATTTATGGAACAGCATTTGCAAATGAAAATGACTTAAAAGCCTACCTCCATATGCTAGAAGAAGCTGAAAAACGTGATCATCGCCGCTTGGGACGTGAAATGGACTTATTTCACTTTCAAGAAGAAGGGCCAGGAATGATTTTTTGGCACAAAAAAGGTTGGAAAATGTTCCAAAATTTGATCAGCTATATGCGTAGACGCCTTGATAATCATCAATATGCTGAAGTTAATGCACCACAAGTTCTCGATAGGTCACTCTGGGAAATATCTGGCCATTGGGGTTGGTATAAGGAGAATATGTTCAAAGTAATTTCAGCAGCAGAAGATTCAGATCATGGGAATGTTTATGCCCTTAAACCAATGAATTGCCCTGGTCATGTGCAAATTTTTAAACATGGTTTAAAATCTTATCGTGATTTGCCTATTAGACTTGCTGAATTTGGACTTGTTCATCGTTATGAGCCTTCAGGCTCTTTACATGGTCTTATGCGTGTGCGTGGTTTTACACAAGATGATGCGCATATTTTTTGTACTGATGAACAATTAGCTGATGAATGTCTCAGTATTAATGATCTTATTTTATCAACTTATGCTGATTTTGGTTTTAAAGAAATTAGTCTTAAGCTTTCAACACGTCCAGAAAAACGAGTTGGATCTGATGCATTATGGGATCATGCAGAAAGTATCATGGAATCTGTCCTTAAAACGATTGAAACAAAATTTGCAGGACAAATCAAAACAAGCATCCTTCCAGGTGAAGGAGCATTTTATGGTCCAAAATTTGAATATACATTAAAGGATGCTATCGGTCGTGAATGGCAATGTGGAACAACACAAATAGACTTTAATCTCCCTGAACGTTTTGGTGCATTCTATATTGATAAAGATTCAGAAAAACGTCAACCTGTTATGATCCACCGTGCTATTTTGGGATCAATGGAGCGTTTTCTTGGTATATTAATTGAAAATTTTGCTGGACATATGCCACTTTGGCTTGCTCCTGAACAAATTGTTGTTGCAACAATTACATCCGAAGCAAATGAATATGCCAAAAAAATAACAGCAAAACTTAAAGCTGTTGGGCTTTCCGCAACAATAGATCTCCGCAATGAAAAAATTAACTATAAAATACGAGAACATTCTTTACAAAAAGTCCCCGTAATTTTGGTATGTGGCAAACGTGAAGCCGAAACAAACAGCGTAAATATGCGCCGCTTAGGAAGTACAAATCAAACTCTTTTATCTGTAGAAGATGTGATTAAACAACTCTCAAATGAAGCAACACCTCCAGATTTGCAACGTGTAATAAATGCATAATATCACGGAAGATGGTAATACGTTAATTTTTTACTATAAATCTTCAGTTTTTGTACAAAATGAAATAATTTGATATTGTAGTGTGTTTTTGTTTCATGCACAATGACCTGTCACCAGAAAGAATAACGTGCTCTCTCTCTACAAGGTGGATTGGTGAAAAAGTTGAATATAAGCTATGAGCTGTTTAAATGCAAAAATCATAGACAATTGAATATTAATAATAACATTAAACTTTTACCTTTATAATAAAAAAATTCTGCTATTATCATGGATAGATCATTACAATAATTATAGCAACATCAAGCAAGAAAACTGAAAACAAGATTATATTTATTAATAAAAAATATGTAAAATTAGCTGAACAATGGTATTTCTTATTCGTAAGATAAGCCCTTATAAAAAGGACAAGATATTGATTTATAATGATAATATATTGTTATTCATATTAAATAAGGTTTCGAATATCATAGGCTTCTCTTATTTTTAATATGTTTATGTTGAATCTATCAAAATCATTTGCTTGCACGAAACAAGCGGAATGAGTGTGTGGATAAAAATTATTGAGAAAGGACTTTTAAAATGCCTACAATGAACCGCCTAAAGTGCTAAGAATTGTTGCAGTCATTGAGAACAGGCTATAATTATAATGATGATGCCGACTTGAACCTTCATAAGTATAAAAATAGCGGTACTCAACGAATTTACCATTAATCATTCACGAGGCATTATGGTAAAATAAGATTAAGAAGCCTGAAGAAACATCTCTTTAAAACAAGCACATGAATTGGTAAGCTAATGGCATTCTACATCCCGCAATCTACACTGATGAGATATTACCTTAATTTTTATAAAGCCAAATCAAAAAAAATGGCAAAACTCAGCGTTTATTCTTTCTCTTCTTCATATTTTACCAAATGAAAAACTCTTATAAAAAACTCGTTAAATATACACATACGATATATGACTACTCGTTGAACATATAAAATTCTGGGCACATCCATAAAACATCTAAATATCTACGAAACACATATAAAATAAAAAAATATTATTATCGTGCTCTATCAAGAACACGCTTACATTCAATGAGTTCAAACAGAATTTCTTGTAACAATGCTTTATCAGTTTTATCTTTGTAAAGATTCACAGAACCGACAGATGTTTCTCCCTCATTCCTCATGAAACTCAAAAGCCCAAAAGAAGATTTCTTAGGCTTATTGCTAGCATTTTCAGAAGTTTGTACTGCATGTTTCTTCTCTATGACCACATTCATAGCATCAAGATCACCATTACCCAATGCAGTCACAAAAGCAACACCATTTTCTTTCAAAAGGCGTTGCACACCTTTTATCGTATAACCCTGATCATATAGTAACTGCTTAATACCATTGAGCAAATCAACATCGACCGGACGATAATAGCGCCTTCCTCCCCCACGTTTCATTGGTTTAATCTGCCTAAAACGTGTTTCCCAAAATCTTAAGACATGCTGCGGAAGCTCCAATAACTCCGCTACTTCGCTAATTGTGCGAAAAGCATCAGAGCTTTTATCCATTTTGTAACACCTTATTTAAAACAAAATAAATTACTTCACACTGACTCATTCTGTCTCAATTTCTCAACAAGATTAGTCAAAAATAAGACCATCATTGATACCTTACTCACCAGTCTTTTTCTAAAAAATAAAGACCCTTATTTTATACATTTCTTTAACAAATACCAAACATACCATGGCATTTATTTATGAGATATCATTTTTTCTGTTTTGCACGATGCGAATCTAAAATTCTCTGTTTAAGGACATTGGCAGCCTTAAACGTCACAACACGTCGCGGCGGAATCGGTGCTTCAACACCTGTTTTTGGATTGCGTCCAACACGTTCATTTTTACTGCGAACCTGAAAAGTTGCAAAAGAAGATAATTTAACCGCTTCACCTCTTACAAGTGAGTTGCAAATCTCATCCAAAACCAATTCGACTAAAGCTGCTGATTCAGTATGTGACAAGCCCACTCTTTTACAAACTACGCTCGCTAAATCTGCACGCGTTACTGTCTTACTTGTCATTATAACCACCTATTAAAATATTAAAAATTACAAAATGACTTATACGTTTTCTTGAAATATGGTCAAGTAGCCATAATTTACCAACGAATAAGAATTGCTCCCCATGTAAATCCACCTCCCATGGCTTCTAACATGATAAGATCTCCTTCTTTTATTTTTCCATCGCAAACAGCTGTTGTTAAAGCCAACGGAACTGATGCAGCAGACGTATTACCATGTTGATCAACGGTAATCACAACTTTATCTAGTGAAATTCCCAGCTTTTTAGCAGATGCTTCAATAATGCGCTTATTAGCCTGATGAGGTACAAACCAATCTAGTTGTGAAGAATCCATACCTGCAGCTGCAAAACAATCATCAACCACATCCGTTATCATACCAACAGCATATTTAAAAACTTCTCGTCCTTCCATACGCAAATAGCCTGTCGTTTGTGTTGTTGAAGGTCCACCATCAACATATAGCTTATCTATATAAGCACCATTAGAACGCAATTTCGCAGACAATATACCACGCTCAAAAGCAATACCCCCCTCAGTTTCTAGTGCTTCCAAAATAACAGCACCAGCACCATCACCAAACAATACACATGTCGTACGATCTTCCCAATCTAAAATTCGAGAAAATGTATCGGATCCAATAACTAAAATTCTTTTAGCTCCCCCACACCGTAAATAAGAATCTCCTGTTGTTAAAGCAAAAATAAAACCAGAGCAAACAGCTTGAATATCAAAAGCAAATCCATGGCTCATTCCCAAAGCATGTTGAATTTCAACAGCAGAAGCAGGAAAAGTACGATTCGGGGTGGACGTTGCTAAAATAATACAATCGATGTCTTTTATTGTTAAACCAGCATTTGTAAGTGCTGCTTGCGCAGCCTCAACTCCTAAAGAAACAGTTGTTTCATTTTCACTGGCAATATAACGTTGGCGTATTCCTGTACGCTGAACAATCCATGAATCTGACGTTTCAACAAACTTTGCAATCTCTTCATTTGATAAACTTCTTTTCGGCAAAGCACTTCCTACACCACGTATAATTGACCGAATCATTCAGCTCTTACCTTTTCTTCAAATTTTTCATTTCTATTATAAGAGCTTATCATAAGGACTCTCCATTCATCACCACTTCATCTTCTTGGTCAAAAAGTGTTTCTTTATTTTCATGAAATCGCCGTAAATCAGCCGTTATTTTTTGTAAAAGTCCATTATTAACCATTTTATAACCAACGCGGATAGCAGAAGCAAAGCCATTAGCGTTAGCACTGCCATGACTTTTTATAACAACACCATTCAAACCTAAAAGCACTCCTCCATTCACCCTATCAGGATCCATTTTATGTTTCAGTATACGAAAAGCACCCCGTGATAAAAAATAACCAAGAGATGTTAAAAAAGAACTGCGCATTGCAGAGTTTAAAATCTCTCCTATCTGTCGCGCGGTTCCTTCTGCGGTTTTTAAAGCAATATTACCAGAAAACCCCTCTGTCACAACAACATCGACTGTTCCTTTTCCAATGTCATTGCCCTCAACAAATCCTTTATATTCCAATCCTTCTAATTGCACTTCACGCAATATCATTCCTGCTTTTTTTATTTCATAAAGTCCTTTAACCTCTTCCACCCCCACATTTAAAAGCCCAACACTTGGTCTTTCAGTGTGATATAAAGCGCGAAACATACCTGCTCCCATAACCGCCAAATCAACCAACTGACTAGCAGAGGCACCAATTGTTGCTCCAATATCTAAAACAATACTCTCACTGCGCAGTGTTGGCCAGATACCCGCAATACCAGGACGTTCAGCCTCTGCAAGCATTTTCAAACAAAAATAAGACATGGCCATGAGTGCACCCGTATTACCAGCAGAAATGCAAGCATCAGCTTCACCATTTTTTACCGCTTCAATGGCGTACCACATTGATGATTTACCACGTCCATTACGAAGTGCTTGGCTTGGCTTTTCATCCATGCGTGTATAACTTTCTGTAGGGCAAAAGCGCGATACAGAATCCAAACAGGGATATTTTCTTAAAACCGGACGAACAGCCTCCTCTACTCCATAAAATAGAAAATAAATATTTGATAAATATTTTTGTACAATTGCTGCTCCTGCAATAGCTGCTTCTGGACCGTAATCACCGCCCATGACATCCACAGAAATTCTAATCACGCTTGCATATCCCACATCTTTTCATTTACATCTTTAAATACATATTATGATTTTTGGCTCCTGAATACTCACACAGCACATCTTGCGAAAATCGCTCCGCAGAAAATACCGTTTAGCATACAATAGATATTTTTTGTATGTTTTTACAATCACTTCCAATTTTTCAAAACAGAAAATGGAGAGAATTTTCGCTCTGCTTCTTCTAAATTTTCAACCATATTCATCTTTATCCCTTCTTTACGTGGATAATGATTAATAGACAACTCAAAAAACTCTTCCATGATTGCGCCAATATCAATTTTATCATCATAAAACACTTCAGGAGTATCAAGCCCCTCCACATCTAAAAACAATTCCCCTGTATCCTCTGATATTTGGGGCTTCATCAAATTTGAATCTTCAGGAACAAAAACAACCTCAATATTTTCACAAAGGATATTTTCTAATGGTTCTAATGTAACAACACATAACTGTAGTATACGCGCTTGCAACAGACCTTTTATACGCACTCCGCGTTTTTTCCACGGGAAAATATGGAATTTTCCCTCACAAGATTTTACTTCAATTAAATCATGGTTCTGGGCTAAATGTGTACATTCTTTTTTGTTTGCACAAAAATGAACCCTTATACCTTTAGCAGGTAGAGAACGTACAGATACTGGATAAGCCAAAGCAAATGTCATTTGAGGAACATTTTGAACATTCATTGACAACTCCCAAACATAAAAACGCGTAAAGCACTATGTTTTTATTTATCTCAAGTATTTATGCATTTTTTTCTTTTCTAAAGAAATTCTATATGGCATAATTTACTTTATAACAGGGAAACTCAGTGTAAGCTACGGTAGATTAAGTTAAAATTAGAAAAAACTTGAGGTTGCCTTCTTGTCCTACATCTCAGTATAAAAAGGAGATACCATTGTTTCAAATGCCTCACATAATAGCCTTAATCAAACGTAAATTATTGATTGGTCTATCAATAGCAAGCATAGGAATGCTTGCTGGGTGTAGCCTTCTTGATTCTTCAGGTTCGAGCCAAATTTATAGAGAGGGCTATGTTCTTGATAAAAATGCTCTAAGTTCTATCTCTATTGGCTCAAGTCAAGAGCAAGTTCTTTTAACTTTAGGGACCCCTTCATTAAAAACAAAATATGATAATGAAGTTTTTTATTACATCTCACAGACACGTTATCGTGGGATGCAGTTTATGAAAACAAAGATTATTGATCGCAAAGTTTTAGCCATTTACTTCAATAAAAATAATCAGGTTGCAAAAGTTGCAAATTACGGATTACAAGACGGTCAAGTGTTTGATTTTATTACACAAACAACGCCAACTGTAACGAAAGAACATCCTTTCTTAATTCAAATTATAAAAGGCCCTGCGAATTTGCCACCCCATAACTAAATTATATAGTCTGCATACCGTTTCAATATTATAGGTCTGATAATATCAGATCTATAATAGGGGGATTTGTAGCTCTTAGAGACGGACTTTTTTTGCCATACTGTCGAGAACTGCATTAACAAGTTTTGGCTCATCACCTTCAAAAAACGCCTTTGCTATGTCAACATATTCATTCATGACAACTGCAACGGGAACATCTTTACGGTTGATCAACTCCCATAAACCTGCTCGTAAAATTGCTCGCAATATAGAATCAAGACGTGAAAGAGACCACTCTGCAGAAAGCTGTTGATGAAGCAGCGGATCAAGCTGCTTTTGATCTTTTACAACACCCGTTATAATAGCCAAAAACCATTGAAAATCAGCTTCAAGATATTGGTCTCCATCAATATCTTTTCCCAAACGATAAGCCTCATACTCAGCTGCCGTTTCCATCACCCCCGAACCCACGATATCCATTTGATAGAGTGCTTGAACTGCAGCGAGTCTTGCTGCTCCACGTTTATTGGCTGAACGCGAAAAATGTCTGCTTTTTATATCAGCCATATTTAACGATTATCTCCAAATCTCTTTTTTAGAGCGATCATACATAAAGCAGCTTCAGCCGCAAAACCACCTTTATTTTTATCATCTAGTTTTGCACGCACCCATGCTTGTTCTTCATTTTCAACAGTCAAAATACCATTTCCAATAGCCAAGTGCTGATGAACAGTTAAATCCATCAATGCACGACAAGAATCATTAGCAACAATTTCAAAGTGATATGTTTCACCCCGAATAACACAACCAAGAGCAACATAACCATCATACGATATCTTGTTTTGTTCAGCAAAAGCTATTGCACTTGGTATTTCTAATGCTCCAGGAACCGTTACAACATCATAACTTGCTTCAGCTTTTTGCAAAGTATTCACTGCACCTCTCAAAAGCGCATCAGAAATCCCCTCATAAAAACGTGCTTCAACAATCAATACGTGAGGCTTTTTACGTATCTCTTTCATCATAATGGAATTCCACAAAAAACGAATCAAAAAAATCAAGGTTATAAAGCATAAAATTCTGAAAACAATCAATAGAGTGTTGGCTTATTCACCTTCTCTTTTTAAAGTAAAAAGCTTTGCAGCATAACGAGCAAGTTGATCAATTTCCAAATTGACCCGATCTCCAATTTTAGCTTGTCCCCACGTTGTCATTTCAAGTGTATGGCGAATAATAAGAACATCAAAAACACAATCCTCAACACCATTAACAGTCAAAGATGTCCCATTAAGAGCAATAGATCCCTTATTAACAATGAAAGGCATAAATTGTCTTGAAACTTTTAAATAAAAGCGAATTGCATCCCCTTCATTTTTTTGATCAATGATTTCAGCCAAACCATCAATATGACCAGAAACTAAATGTCCTCCCATTTCATCACCCAATCGAAGCGAACGTTCCAAATTAACAAAAGTTCCTTTTATCCATTGTACAAGATTCGTTAAACGTAATGTTTCTTCCCACGCCTCGACAACAAACCAATTGGAATCTTCTTGCTTTAATCCTCGCTCTACAATTGTCAGACAAATTCCTGAACAAGCAATTGACGCCCCAATTGCTAAGCTTTCTATAGCATAGCGGGTAGAAATCTTTAAACGCATCCCCTGCTTTAAAGGTTGAACATCTTCAACACAACCAATATCCGTTATAATTCCTGTGAACATAATGTCTTACGTCTCCACTTATAAAAACGGTCATTTCCAAACATTCTTGTCTCAATCTCATGAAACTGCGAGAGATAATTTCCAAAATGAGGGGCTTCAATACGATTTTTGCCTAAAACAATGGGGGTATGAAAACATATCAAATGATCAACACAACCAGCATTCAAAAATTTTTCCCCTGTCTTGACACCCCCTTCCAATAAAACACTATTAATCCCATGTTTATAAAGCATCTGTAAAAGAGCAAAGGGTTCTACACAACCATTATTCATCTCGACCGAATAAACAGACACACCATATTGCTCCAATGCATTTTTTTTGCTTTTCTTTGAAATATCCACATCACAAATAACCCATGTAGGAATTTTTATGGCTGTTTGGACAACTTTTGCATCAAGGGGGATAGATAAATCTGCATCCAAAATAATACGAATTGGTGAGCGCATCTCCATCCCTGGCAAGCGGCAATTGAGTTGTGGATCATCTGCTAATATAGTACCAATACCAACGAGGATAGCATTATTTTGAGCACGTAGAATATGCGTATGGGCATGAGAAAGTGTTCCACTAATTTTTACGCTGCCCTTCTCTCTTTTTCCAACACCATTATCGGCAGAAATTGCCATTTTAAAAGTGACCGCACAGCGTTGTATCTTCCTTATGCACCAATGCGTCCATAAGGATTCAAAAGCCTCTTCAGCTAAAATGCCCTCAACCACTTCAATACCCGCCGCTCGCAAAAGAGCAATACCATGACCATCAACACGCTTGTCACAATCAGTCAGCGCAACAACAACTCGAGAAACACCTGAATCAATAAGCGCATTCACACACGGCGAAGTTTTTCCATAATGCGCACAAGGTTCTAAAGTAACATAAGCAGTCGCTCCTTGAGCCAAAGAACCTGCCATGTGTAAAGCTTGCACTTCCGCATGAGGACTCCCATGAATAGCTGTTACGCCATAGCCAACAATAAAAGCCCCCACAGCACCATTATCGTTTCGCACAATTAACGTACCAACGGAAGGATTCTCACCTGTAAGACCGACATGACGTTCTGCTAAACGAATAGCTGCAGCCATAAACCGTTCATCTTGCACTTTTTTATTCATCAAAACGAGATTCTGTATCCGCGATACCCTTTGACAATTCATCTATAACATCGTGAAAATCGCTTGCATTACGAAAATCTCGATACACAGAAGCAAAACGAATATAAGCAATATCATCAATTCTTTTCAATGCTTCCATCACAAGATGCCCAATTTTTTTTGAAGAAATCTCTGGTTCTCCCAAACTTTCAAGCTGGCGTACAATGCCAGAAATTGCTCGTTCAATATGATCAGGATCAATATTGCGCTTACGTACAGCCACATCAACTGATCGCATTAACTTATCACGATCGAAGGGTTCACATCGTCCACTTTTTTTAGCAACCAAGAGCTCCCGCAACTGAACACGTTCAAAAGTTGTAAAACGACCACCACAAACAGAACACACACGGCGGCGGCGAATCACTGCCCCCTCTTCTGCTGGACGTGAGTCTTTGACCTGTGTATCCTCATATTGGCAGTAAGGACAGCGCATCCTTTGTATCCTTAACGAGTGGTAAGATAAGAGTAAAGAGGAAATTGATTCGTTATATCTTTTACCTTTTTCTCAACAGCCATTTCAACGGCATGATTATCTTCATCACTTTTTGCACTCCGAAGACCATCAAGAACTTCTGAAATCAGATGACCAACTTGAATAAACTCTTTTTCTAAAAAACCACGCGTCGTGGCAGCAGGTGATCCCAAACGAATTCCCGATGTTATAGATGGCGTTTCAGAATCAAAAGGAATGCCATTTTTATTGCAGGTAATATGAGCGCGTCCCAAAGCCAATTCAGCACGTTTACCTGTTAGATTTTTGGAACGTAAATCAACCAACAACAAATGATTATCTGTACCACCAGAAACAATATTAAAACCATTACCCTGTAATGTTTTTGCTAAAGTTTTCGCATTAGCGACAACATTGGCACTGTAACTCTTGAAAGAGGGACGCAAAGCCTCCTCAAACGCAACAGCCTTTGCGGCAATCACATGCATTAAAGGACCACCTTGAAGACCAGGAAAAATTGCAGAATTAATTTTTCTGGATAAAGCCTCATCATTTGTCAATATTAAACCACCCCGGGGACCTCGAAGCGATTTATGTGTTGTTGTTGTTACAATATGCGCATGTGGAACAGGTGAAGGATGCACGCCACCAGCAACAAGACCAGCAATATGAGACATATCAACGAGTAAATGAGCACCGATTTCATCTGCAATTTCACGGAATCTTTCCCAATCCCATAGCCGTGGATAAGATGAGCCCCCTGCTATAATAAGTTTTGGCTTACGTTCTTTTGCAAGCTGCTCAACCTCATCCATATCAATAATCTGATCTTCTTGACGCACACCATAGGAAACAACATCAAACCATTTTCCTGACATATTAACAGGTGAACCATGCGTAAGGTGACCTCCAGCATTTAAATCCAACCCCATAAATGTGTCACCAGGCTGAAGTAAAGCTAAAAAGACAGCTTGATTCATTTGGCTACCAGAATTAGGCTGTACATTCGCAAACGCAGCACCGAAAAGCTGTTTTGCCCTTTCAATAGCTAAATCTTCAACGACATCAACAAATTGACACCCACCATAGTAGCGCTTTCTTGGATAACCTTCTGCATACTTATTGGTTAAAACAGACCCCTGCGCTTCAAGGACCGCTCTTGAAACAATATTCTCTGAAGCAATAAGCTCAATTTCATGTTGTTGACGCTCAAACTCCCCTCTAATTGCGTCAAAAATTGCACCATCAACAGTTTGTAAATTATCATTAAAAAAGCGCTTTTGTGCGTCATTTTCTTGCTGAGTCATAAAACACATTCCTAACATAAAAAAATAAAGTCAAGGAACGATAACACAGCAAACCATGCAAACCAAACATTTTAAACTACTTACACTCAAAAATAATGAGGCAAATATTTATCTTATTCTTTGTTATAAAAACAGCGAAAAACTTTCCTCTCGAGAATAGTAAAAAATGAGATTACATTTCTTTTTTTACACTCTTATTTGTTTACACCTTTTACAAAAAATATCTATAATCTAAAGAAATTCAATAATTTAATGATTAAAAATAATTTATAATGTGAAAAGCTGAATATAATAGGCAAAGTTAATACGAAGGCAAATAAGAATGCTAACCAAAGTTTTTATTGATGGTGAACATGGCACAACCGGACTACAAATACAAAAACGCTTAGAAAGGCGTACAGATTTAAAACTACTCTCTCTTGCTCATAAAGATCGCCATAATGTTCATCTGCGACAAGACTATCTTAATCAAGCCGATATTGCTATTTTGTGTCTTCCAGATGATGCTGCACGCGAAACGGTTCATTGGCTTCAAAAAAATAAAAACATTAGGATTATTGATAGCTCGACAGCCCACCGTGTTGCACCAGACTGGGTTTACGGTTTTCCTGAAATGACAGCAGGACAAAGAAAGCGCATCCAAGCAGCACATTATATAACCAATCCCGGATGCTATCCTACCGGTGCCATTAGTTTGATTCGCCCACTCCGTGAAGCAGGACTGCTAGACGCCGATTATCCCATCTCGATTAATGCAATCTCCGGCTATACCGGTGGTGGAAAACAGTTGATTTTACAAATGGAAAATCAATCTCAACAAAATATTCAGGACAATTATTTTATCTATGGTCTTAATCTTGAACACAAACATGTGCCAGAAATTAAAATCTATGGACAAATCAATCAACCCCCAGTTTTTATACCAAGTGTGGGTCGTTTTCCCCAAGGAATGATTGTGAATCTTCCTCTGCATCGCCATTTATTCACAAAATCAGCAAACTGTTCTGATTTGCGCGAAATTCTCGCAAACCATTACGATGGACAAAATACCATTTTAGTTGCATCACAAGAAGAAACTGCTTCACTTCAAAGACTTAATCCAGAGTGTTTAGCCAATAAAGATGGTATGAAACTGTTCGTATTTGGAAATGATCGTGAAGGTATTTTTAATCTCAGCGCCATATTCGATAATTTAGGAAAAGGCGCATCAGCTGCAGCTATCCAAAACCTCGATTTAATGCTTTCAAGCGACTAAACCTCCCTACCCACAAACTTTTATTCAACAACGCGATAAGCCCCTTTTGTTGCTCGCCAATGTGCAACAACAAAACACAACACGACTAATGCCATACTTTGATGAATGAGCCCCAAACTTATCGGAACCTCATGTAACAGTGTTAAGATACCCAAGACTGCTTGGATAATAATCATAACACAGATAAGAAATGCACGACGAGAATGAGTTGAATGTGGAGCATTTTTTTGTACATAGAAAGCATGAATAGCCGAGGCAATCAATAAAAAATAAGCAAAAAATCGATGAATAAATTGAACCATTAAGGAATTTTCGAATAAATTGAGCCAAACAGGACGATGCTGCAACAATCCATCAGGAATAATCTGCCCATCCATAAGGGGCCATGTATTATAGACTTTTCCAGCATGAAGCCCTGCAACCAAAGCTCCGAAATAAATCTCTATCAAGACGAGAATAACAAGCCATGCCGCAAAATATTGCACCTTTTTATTTGCTGGTTTTTCTGAATATTCTGCAAGCCCTCGAGATAAATAAGTAACAAAAACAATAACAAAACATGCCGTTATAAGATGAAATGCCAAACGATATTGGCTCACACTTGTTAAATTACTTTGCCCAATCCCTGAAGCAACCATCCACCAACCAATAAAGCCTTGAAAGGCGATAAGAATAGGTACAACAATAAGCGGGAGTAAGATATTTTTTTCAACACGCTTAGTCGCCCAAAACCAAATGAGCCCCAATAAAGCGACAAGACCAACAAGACGCCCAAGAACACGATGCGCCCATTCCCACCAAAAAATAATCTTAAAAGCACTTAAGGTCATATCAGGATTAAGCAGCTTATATTGTGCTATTTGTTGATATTTTAAAAATTCCTCTTGCCATTGATCCTCACCAATCGGTGGAATAACGCCGTGTATTGGCTTCCATTCCGTTATAGATAATCCTGATCCCGTCAAACGAGTAGCACCACCCACTAAGACAATTGCCAAACAAAGCAATAAAATAGAGTAAAGCCACACCTGTATATGTTTTCTATTTTCCTTTTGCACAGGCGTTAAAACGCTATTGTTTAATCTCTTTACTGCCATCTCTGATTGCCCCACGCTTCTCTCCAACTAAAATGCATTTTAAAATTTAAACATTAACTCTTTGTCTATTTTAGTATGTACTACAACTTTAGCAAAAAACAAGCGTACCACTATAACATGCGATACATATTTCTTTTTTACGAAACTTATGATGCTACAACGCGATAAACAGTCTTTGGAAAGCTGTCTACCATCCGCATCATCCATTCTTGTTCATTAAGAACAGTATTACAAATATAATAGTCTGTTAGCTCTGCAAATTGCTCAAATCCATATTTTGGTTCACTTGCCATCTCTAGGATGATAAAATCATATTCTTTTTTAAATTCTTGTAATATATGAGAAATATCATTTGAAAAATCTTGTGCAGAAATAGCACTTGTTAACCCCTGAGGAAGAATATCAACCCCCGTATCATAATCACGGTAAATAACATCATGCAACTTGGCATTGCCCGTTAAAATATCACTCAGTCCGCGATGTGGGCCAATGACTTTCTCTATTTGTTGACCAGAAATATCGACCAACAAAATTGTTTTGTTCTCTTTTGTGAGATGAAGTGAAAGCTTTGCCGCTGTCCGTGCAGCTTCTGGTCCAATGATTGAAATAATGGTTGAAGCACGCCATTTCAAAACATCAGATAATCCCTCTATCGTAATAAAAGCTTCAAAATTTTTCATTTCTTGAGAGACTAAAATACTCTCATTCTTCTTAAGATCATTTTCTTTTGATCTCAAATCCTCTTCTGAGATTTGGTCTTTTTTCCTTTTAAAGCACGGATAGAATAACAATATTCCTAGCAAAAGAGTAAGGAAACTGGCCAATGCACTCACAAGAATATTTTTTCCATAAAGAGCCATAAAAGAAATTGGTGCTAACGTTGTTGGCGTGACCACGTAGATATTTGTATTTTGTAAGAGAAGAGGATCATCACTCAATCTCCGATATGAATCAATAATTTTTTCTCTTCGTTGAGCAGACTTGCTCATCGCTTCATTTTGGGCATCGACTGCTACTTTTATTTTATTTTCAAACTCGTTAAATATTTCATTCAAAGATTGGGATTGATCTTTTACAAAAAAGTTCATTCTTTTTTTGAGCTGTTTTTCTAATTCCGTTGCAATAACCTCATCTGAATGAACTTGATAAACGATTTGTAAAATTTTATTTTTTAATTGATGAGAAACTGTCTCTAATTCTGCAGTCATCGCTTTAATTTGAGGATGTGTCCATCCTAATTGCACAGCCATATGTGCTCTTTGTGTTTCCAAGAGATCACGTTTAGATTCCAGAGCAGCAATTGCTGAATTGCCTGCAATAAACGATAAAGACAGTAAAGACTGCCCATTTTCACGCATCATGTTAATCGTTGAATTCAAACTTGTTAAATGAATACGCTTTAAAGTTGCTTGCGTTAATTGCATCGAAAGATCATGAAGCTCTGTTTGTTTTACACCACGCTGAATAAAAGAATCAATAGATTTACGAAATTCCTGCACGATATTAAGGATTGCAATATTATCATATTGTTTGTCTTCTAATTTATCATTTAACAAGAATTGTTTCTGTTTTATGATTGCTTGTGAAAATGCGGAAAACCAAGTTTCCAACCCACGTTGAGCTGCTTCAAGTGTCTCGGCTTCAAAAGTAAGATCGATAAAATCACCATGACGCGATAAACGGATATTTTCATGATTTTTTTTCTTATAAGAAGCACTTAAAGAAAAATTCGAATCATTGAAGAACATAGGCTGTGAAAACAAAAAGGCGATAACATTGTCTTGCTTTTTAATTGGTAATGGCTTTCCTACAGAATCAGATAATGAAAATGTTAAAGTTGCTTGGTAACCACGGGGCTGGACAAAATAATACAACCAAATCAAAGATACACATAGCATTTGTAATAGCAAAACAATCAAAATGCTTCGCCATACGGTACGTACGAATAGTCTTTTATTACATGTAAGACTCATCTTTATTTTAACCAGCAAAATACTTCTTCATATTGTTTTATTAAGAGAAAGTAGTAACTATCCTCTTAACTTGCTGTCATATTATTTTGAGATAATAAAAATATAAAATTTAAGCACAAATGTTCAACAATAGCTTTAAAGAACTTAATTCATATTTTTTTTGAGGCTCTCTAGTTGTTTTTTTGCTTCAGAAGTAACAACCGCTCTAATGGTAATAGACCCATCATCATGCCCTTCTTGCACTATTTCCGCAGAGTTTTCATAAAACCAATCAATAAGCGACATTTCATGAGGTTGTAAAAGATATTCAATGCTTTGCACCTCTCCAAAAATTCGCTTTTCAATGGCTCTTAATAATTGATCGAGTCCATCCCCCTTAAGTGCTGATACCATGAGAGCAGGATTTAATCGCGTCTTTGCGCTTGTTTGTAAAACATTCAATGCTTGCTCATCTAACATATCAATCTTATTCCAAACTTCTATGATATGCTCCATATCATCAATATCGATATCAAGACTTGAAAGCACTTCTAAAACATCTTGGGCATGTGCTCGATGATCAAGATCTGACATATCTCTTACATGAAGAATGAGATCTGCTTCAACCACTTCTTCAAGGGTTGCTCTAAAAGCTGCAATCAAATTCGTTGGCAAGTTAGAAATAAACCCTACAGTATCAGACAAAAGAACAGTTTTTCCATGGGGAAGCACAACTTTGCGCAAAGTCGGATCAAGCGTTGCAAATAACATATTCTTTGCTAAAACATCTGCACCGCTTAAACGGTTAAAAAGAGTTGACTTTCCTGTATTCGTATATCCTACCATTGCTACAACAGGATAAGATGTTTTTTTCCTTTTTGCTCTATGAAGTGCACGTGTTTTAATAACCGTTTGCAATTCGCGGCGAATACGAATAATTTTCTCTTGTAAAAGACGCCTATCTGCTTCAATTTGCGTCTCACCAGGTCCACCTAGGAAGCCACGCCCCCCCCGTTGCCTTTCCAAGTGCGTCCAACTCCGCACAAGCCTCCCTTTTTGATAGGACAAACGCGCTAACTCTACTTGCAAAACTCCTTCTTTTGTTCGTGCACGATCCCCAAAAATTTCAAGAATCAAAGCCGTTCTATCGATAACTTTGCAATTCCATAATTTTTCTAAATTACGCTGCTGTACTGGCGTTAAAAAGTGATCTACAATCGCAAGCTCAATAGAATATTCATCTATATAACAGGTTAACGCATCTACTTTACCTTTTCCAAAGAGAGTCGCAGAGCGAGGCGTTGCAATATTAATCGTTTCATAATTAACAACTTCTAACCTTATAGCACGCGCTAACCCCAATGATTCTTTAACACGAGAAGATATAGAACACTCTCTCAAAGAGCTTTCACTTCTATTTTCTTGAAAAATCGGTATCAGAACAAGTGCGCGCACCTGTTCTGTATTCTGCGAAAATACCCCTCCTAATCTCTCATTTTCATTTATCATAGCAATCTAAGTACTTTTAAATGGGATAAGAGGTCTATCTTAAAATGATATGTTTACTCAGGACTTTCACCCTCAAACATCTGTACAGGCTGTCCAGGCATAATCGTAGAAATAGCATGCTTATAAACCAATTGCGCGTGTCCATCTCGGCGCAAAAGAACACAAAAATTATCAAATGAAGTTACAATACCCGTGAGTTTAACGCCATTGACAAGAAAAATTGTAAGGGAAATTTTTTGCTTACGCACCGTATTTAAAAACACATCTTGCAGGTGTTGTGATCGCTCTGCCATTATTCTTACACCTTTATCTAGATTGCATAAAAATATTCGTGCATGCATATCGACTGAAAAATATCCAATTGTCAACGTAGAAGCTTAAAAATTCAGCAACAAACAACTGAAATTAGAGAAAAAACGGCTCTTTAAGACAATAATAAAGTACAACTTACGAAAAGCTATATTAAATTAAAAATTTTTCTACGTTTACTTTTTTATGAGCTTACAATTCAAAGGCATACTTTTATACATCCTAAGCTATTACGGACTATATGTGATGATGAATCTGCTTCGTTTAGAATCAATAAAAGTAAGCGGACAACAACATTTATTAACGATTATCGATATTAAAGAAAGGCATTCGCACCTTACTGTATATATAACCGCTATTAAATTGTCCTTATTTCAAAGACTGCCGGCTTATAAAGCTTTCTATAAACACAAGTTGTAAACAGTATTTTTGTTTTAGTTAGATTTAAATAATAAATTGTTTTTACTATATTTTATAATATTTTTAAACAGGGTACAAGAAACCGCGTTAACTTTATCTTGATAAGTTTTTAAAATTTTTCCCTAAGCATATTCCTTTCTAAATAATTAACAGCTAGTATGTAGAAATTATGTGGAAGAGGACGTATCCCTTTTCCGGCTGTAAGAGTACGAGGCGAGTATGGCACGCAGAACAAAATTGCAAACATTTGAAGTTGAAGTTGAAGAAGCCCTCACAAAAGCTATGAACTTTGATTTCGATGACACAGGATTTGAAACGATATCATCCAATAATTCTGAAAATGTTGTTAATGTCGATGATCTGATTCAAAAAATTGCAATGGCAGAAGAAGAATTTTTTGCTGAAAACGGTACGTCAACTTTTGTTTCTAATATTCATGATGAAGCTGTTATTGATAAATCCGTTGTTGAACAGCTTTTTGCTCCAAAACCTTCACCTGATATTTCAGGTGGAACTGTTCATAATACATTATTGCCTACAAAACTTCTTCCCGCAAATGATGATATAACAACCCCTGTAAATTTTGGACCATTCAAGCAGCGTTCTTCCTCTCGAGTCTACTGGTACACAACAGCGCTTAGTGCTTTATGGGCAACGGGAGGAGCTTTTATTGCGCATAAGCTCGCACCTACCGGACTCAGCTCCTTATCCAATATCAGCACTTTTGTTACCTCCCCAACAGGACTTGCTGTAGCAGCCGGAACAGCAATTCCTATCCTTATATCTTGGGGCGTTGCTCAATTAACAAAACGTTCAAACGACTTGCATAATATTGCGCTTCTTATGACCAATGCTGCACAGCGCCTTAGTGAACCACAACATCTATCTGAAAAACAAGCTATTGCTATAGGGCAAACCATTCGTGAAGAAGTAGCGGCAATGAACGAAGGTATTGAACGTACTCTCGGACGTGCTGTTGAACTTGAAGCAATCATACAAGGTGAAGTTCACAATCTAGAACAAGCCTATGCTGAGAATGAATCACGCATTCACACATTAATCAAAGAATTAAGTAACGAACGTATAGCCATTTTGAATCATGCAGATCGCGTACAATCAACAATTAAAGGAACCCAAGAACAACTGAGTGATGAATTTGGTTTGGTTACCTCTAACATTGTAACCAATGTTGAAAAGCTTGCACAAACCCTTTCTCAAACTTTACAAAAACAAGGCGAAGACCTCGTTGAAAAACTTTCCTATGCTGGTGATGGCGTAACAAATCAGCTTGTTGAAAAATTTAACAAAACAACAACACAAATTCAGCAGAAAAACACGGAATTTTTTCATGAATTAGCAAAAAACTTCGATGGCTTTGCAAAACGATTTGATCATAATGAAAAACAAATAGAAAAAACTTTTAATGAAACAGCTGAAAAAGCAGAAGTACATGTTGCTAAAATTGCAACACATATACAAGCAGTAACAGATCAAACTTTGCACGCTGTTGATGAAAAGTTTAAAGCCTTGGATAAAGCTCTTATTGATCGTAATAATCAATCTCTACAGAATTTTGATGAGAAGATCTTAAAGCTCGACGACCAAGCACATAAACTCTCTTCTAAATTTGATAACGTAACCTCGCAAGCAATTGGAGCCTTTGAACAACGTTTAGCAACTGTTGATCTTTCTCTTAAAGAACATAGTGATTCCATCATTGATTCCTTTATAGAACGCAGTCAGGCTTTAGAGGATAATGCTGAAAAACTTGGTAACTTCTTGGAAGCTCATGTCTTGAAAATAAATGAGAACCTCCAAGAAAAAACAGCAGACATTACCCATGCATTTACAAATGGACGTGAAGCTATTCTTTCTGCAATTGATAAAAGTAAAGAAAGTCTGAGAGAAGAAATTCAATATGTCGACAATGCCATTGTTGATATCATACAAGAACGTTCACAAGATTTTAAAGTACAACTTTCTGATCAACGAGCTCTTATGGCAGACATGCTCGATAACGAGAAAAATAAAATTGCGGATACATTAAGAAATCAAATTGATGTTTTGTCCCAAAATACTTCTCATATTGAAAAAGTTTTGGCTGATAATGTTCAAGTCGTTGATAAACAAGCTGAAAATCATATTACAAACATCATCCAATGCACTGAAAAGTTACAAGATGTCATTGTACAAAGTTGTAATACAACCCAAGATGCTTTAGAAGCACAAGCGAGAAATATTGATATCCGTGCCGATGCTCTGCGCGATTCTTTAGCGATTAATAGTTTTTCTCTCAATGAAGTTCTTGCCGATCAAGCACGCACACTTGAACAACGCATGGAAACAATCCATAATCTCATTGCAAAAAGTGATATACGTGTCGATGTTGCATTGAAACAACAAATAGATTTAGTTGAGAGTGCAATTGTCGCCAATAATAAAAACATTACTGAAACGGTTCAAGATCATATCAAAAACCTTGAAAGCCATGCCGAAATTTTAAAAAATACGCTCTCTCAATCGAGTGGTGTTTTCTTTGAAACCCTTGAAACACGTATGGAATCATTCGATACAGATCTAGAAGATCGTGCACACAAAATTTTTGAACGGACAACAACGCTAGAGGAAACATTATCTGAAAAATTTAGCCAAATCTGTGAAGCCATTGATATGCAAACATCTGTTATTGAGGAGCGTTCTGACACATTAAAAACGTCTCTCATGATTAGTAATGAGCAAAGTCAGATAATTCAACAAGCGCTGGAAAGCAGTGTTGACAATATGCGTATAACCTTAGAAGACTCTGTTAATACAGTGACAGCTAACCTGCATAATAAGATTATAAAAGCTTCTGATATTCTTTCTTCTACGAGTGAACAAATTCTTTCATCTGTTACAAATGTTACTGCACAAGCAGAAAATATTCTCTCAGAATCAGGCAATCGCATTGTATCAAATGTCAAAAAAACTGTTTATGATACCAGTGAAAAAGTTCTGTCAGTTCTGTCTGAACAAACAGCGCATACTGTCGAAGCTTTCGCAACAGCCAGCCATAATGCACAAGCATTATTGAATGAAACTATTCACACATCAACAACAGCAATAGAACAAGTTCTTAATGAACGCTGTGATGTTCTTCATCACTCTATGCAAAATCTTAAAAATAATTTAGGATATCAGCTCTCTGATGTAACGAGCCGTCTGGAAGATGCTGGAAATCAAACAACAACACAAATTTCACAACATGTTGGAAAAATAACAGAGCTTACAAATCACTTAAATCAAGCAGCGCAAAATACGACAGAATCAATTGATTCTTTAACACAGCATATCGGTGAACAACTCTCTCTTTCCACACAAGATGCTGAACAAAGAATTTATGCGCATAATGAATCTTTAGTGAATAGCTTAACCAAAGCTAACTCTGAAACACTTCAAACAATAACGATTATGAAGGAAGAGCTTGTTAATAATGTCTCATCCATCTTAACACAGTTGAATCAATCAATTTACAATTTTCAGGAAAATAGTAATGTTTTATTATCGGCTGTTCAAAATATTGATGGGCAGTTTAATGAGAGTACGAATAATTTTTTCCGCAACACGGACCAAGTAGCAGAGCGTTTGTCAGCTTCAAATCAAGCGCTCAATACTAATGTTGAAATTCTGCAAGGACTTTCAAAGAGTACCTTTGAACAAATTAATCATATAACGAGCAGTTTTGGTGAACATGCAAAGACACTTTCCCAAACTATTCATGTTCTTGAACAGTCTGAAAATTCACTTAGTGCAACACTTGAAGAAAAACATAATACGCTTTCTGTATTAAGCGATGCTCTTGTTTCAAAGTCTCATGAAATTAATCAAATGATTGGGCATTATGAAAAAATCTTCAACTTAGCACTTGAACGCTCTGATAAGAATGCGCGTAACTCCACAAATTCATTCCAACAATCACTTAATAAGCTTGTTAGTGAAGCATCAACGCGTTTTTCAGAAGCAGCAGAAGATATACGTCGCTCCGCTGATGAAGTTCGTTTAGAGCTTTCAAAGATTAATAATGATATCAATGAAAATGTAAAAAAACTTCCAGAAAAAACAAAAGAAACAACGCAAACAATTCGCACAGCTTTGAATGAACAGATTACAGCGTTACAAGATTTAGTCAGTGTTATACAAAATGATCAAAAGAGCGCACAAAAACAGCTAATATCAGCATTTCCTACATCATCAATGTTTAATCAAAAAAGTGACAGTTCCACTGAGTCTGTTAAAAAGATTGTGCCACCTAAGCCTATTTTGCAACAAGATCAAAGCAAAAAAAGACCAAATAAATGGGTATCAAATCTCTTAGAAAGAGCTTCACGTGAAGAAACATTTTATGATGCTCCCCCTAGTGATGATGTTTTAACATCAGTGCAAACAAAACCATCTCCTGCAAACTGCTCTCTTAATTCATTAGCTTCTGGTATAGTGCAAGCTATTAATCACAATGCCATTATTGAGCTATGGGATCATTATCAACGTGGACAAAAAAACATCGTAACAGAACGCCTTTATACCTTAAATGGACAAAAAATATTTGAAATGATTAAGAAAAAATATATGAGCGATTTTGGGTTTAAACGTTCAGTGAATCAATATGTTACAGATTTCGAAAAGCTCTTACGTGATATATCGCGCAGTTCTGGCTCTTCCAACTCAGTTCGCAAGTACTTGATATCAGATACCGGAAAAGTTTATACTATGCTTGCTCATGCAAGTGGTCGAATCCAATAACAAATAAGAAAGTGGAAAAAGATATTTTTTCCACTTTCTCTCTCCAGTTGTTTTAATGGCTCATCATAGAATGCTTTTTTTTCAACTGTAGCTTTGTACTTCAAAGGTTGGGATAATTGGCATGCGGTTTTCTTTGATATCCTAAGCAATAACCCTAAAGAAGCGTAATGGCTTATCAAACAACGTATCATTCTAAGAATGATAAAGCATGTTTTCTATTTCCTTATCTTTTTCTTAACTCCTTTATTTTTCATAGTTTCATAAAGGTACAAAATCGGTAATAATTATTTTTATTAATTGTGAAAAAAATTCATGCTTTTGTATTAAAATAGCTCATAGAAACACTTCTATTTATTTTTTTAATGTTTTTTATCCACATATTACTCTCGTTTGAATTATGTAAGTAAATATTTTTTATTATATTAGATGAATTTGAGCTAAAAGAATCTTATTGTATTCAAATTTCTCATTCAACATACGAGATGTTTCATTATAAATTATAAAGTTTGCATTATTAAGAGTTCAATTGAATAATAAACAAAACAACTCCCATTTTTAAAGTTCCAATTTCCTTTTAAATAGCTGCAAAAATAATTTATAAATTGCAAATTGTTATTTAAAATTTCTTCTACCTCCCTATAGAAATTTAAATAAAGAAGATGAAGTTAATAGAAAACACTCTTCTTTTCTTTCCTTAAGTTGTAAGCATTGCAAAAAAAATAATGGCTTGGTAATGTAATTATTAGTAATATTTTATTCGTTTGTAGACTAATCAATTTTTACGGGTTTTATTAAGGAAAGAAAAAACTAATCGTGCTGCTATTAATGAAATTATTCATGCACACAAACAAAAAGAATCATCAAACTGGTTTTACGATCCAGAAGAATTTTCTCATACTCATGCATTTTGATATTCAGAGAAATGAGGATTTATTAGTGGACAAAACCTTATCGTAGATGGAACATCTCATATACACATACGCTAACTTGGATATCATAAAAATGTCTAGAGAACGAAATAGTGATTTCAGTTCACCAAAAGCTGAACTTGACAGTGCCGCACTTTTTTATCACCAGTACCCTAAACCTGGAAAATTGGAAATACAAGCAACAAAACCTCTTGATAATCAACGTGATTTAGCTCTTGCTTATTCTCCAGGTGTTGCTGCACCATGTCTTGCAATTCATGAAGATCCTAATCTTGCTGCTCAATATACCTCCCGTTCTAATTTAGTCGCTGTTATATCCAATGGAACTGCTGTTCTTGGTTTAGGAAATATTGGTCCTCTTGCTTCAAAGCCAGTTATGGAAGGTAAAGCCGTTTTATTCAAAAAATTTGCGAATATTGATGTCTTTGATATTGAAATTGATGCATCCGATATAGAACAAATGGTACAAACGGTATCGACTTTAGAACCTACATTTGGTGGTATTAATCTTGAAGACATTAAGGCTCCTGAATGTTTTGACATCGAAGAAAAGCTTCGTGCTAAAATGAAAATTCCAGTTTTTCATGATGACCAACATGGAACTGCCATTATTGTTTCTGCGGCTGTATTAAATGCCTTAAATCTTTCAGGAAAAAAAATTGAAAATGCAAAAATAGTTACCTCAGGTGCAGGTGCTGCTGCCCTCGCTTGCCTTAATCTTTTGGTTCGTCTTGGGGCAAAAGTTGAAAATATTTGGCTTAGTGACTTAGAGGGAGTTGTTTATGAAGGTCGCAAGACCCTTATGGATCGTTGGAAAATCAATTACGCACAAAAAACGGACGCACGAACTTTATCTGATATTATTGATGATGCGGATATTTTTCTAGGCCTATCTGCAGGTGGTGTTTTAAAGCCTGAATATCTTAAAAGAATGGCTCAAAATCCACTCATTTTAGCACTGGCTAATCCAGTACCAGAAATTATGCCTGAAGAAGCACGCTCTATACGACCAGATGCAATGATCTGCACAGGACGCTCTGATTATCCCAATCAAGTTAATAATGTCCTTTGTTTTCCCTATATCTTCCGTGGTGCATTAGACGTAGGTGCTAGTGCAATTAATGAAGAAATGAAAATGGCCGCTGTTCATGCGATTGCTGCCCTTGCACGTGAAGAAACTTCAGATGTTGTAGCACGTGCATACTCAAAAGAACCACCCAATTTTGGACCAGACTATCTAATCCCCTCTCCTTTTGATCCGCGTTTAATACTGCGTATTGCCCCCGCTGTTGCTAAAGCAGCAATGACAACTGGTGTTGCCATTCGTCCCATTGAAGATATGGAGGCCTACTACGATATCCTCAATCGATTTGTCTTTCTTTCTGGTTTAACAATGAAACCTGTTTTTGCTGCAGCAAAAACAGCAAAACGTAAACGCGTCATCTATGCCAATGGTGAAGATGAACGCGTCCTTCGTGCAGCACAAGTTGTCATTGAAGAACAAACAGCAACGCCCCTCCTTATCGGCCGTCCACATGTCGTAGAAGCAAGATTGAAACGCTTTGGTTTAAGAATTCGTCCTGGTATAGATTTTGAATTAACAAACCCTGAAGATGATCCACGTTTTCGTGATTATGTTAATTTATTTTTTCATTATACAGGGAGGCGTGGTGTTACGCCTGAAATGGCAAAAACAGTAGTGAGAACATCAACAACGGCTATTGCTGCCCTTGCCGTTATGCGTGAAGAAGCAGATGCAATGATTTGCGGCTTAGAAGGACGCTTTGAACGTCAACTTGAATTGATTGAACAAATTATCGGTCTTGATCCTCATGTTCACCGTTTTTCTGCTATGAGTTTGCTTATCTCTCAACAACGTACTCTTTTCCTCACAGATACTTACGTCAATGAAAATCCTTCTGCAGAAGAAATCGCTGAAATGACTGTGTTGGCAGCTCAAGAAGTTGAAGCATTTGGAATAACACCAAAAGCAGCCTTATTATCACACTCAAACTTTGGTTCTAAAAACACAGAAAGTGCGCGTAAAATGCGACGTGCAACAGAAATTCTTGCCAAATTACACCCTGATTTAGAAGCAGATGGTGAAATGCATGCTGATGCTGCCCTTTCCAAAGTTTTTCGTGATCGTGTTTTTCCTAATTCTCGTCTTAAAAGTGAAGCTAATTTGCTTGTCTTTCCAACACTTGATTCAGCCAATATCACGCTCAACACTGTTAAAAGCCTCACAAATGCACTCCATGTTGGTCCTATTCTAATCGGGGCAGCACGTCCCGCCCATATCTTAACGCCTTCAGTAACTTCTCGGGGAGTTGTTAATATAACAGCCCTTGCTGTCCTTGCTGCCAATAGAAAAAATAGTCTTGTAAAATAAATGCGCAATAAAATTTCAAAGTTTTTTAAATATTGAGATATAGTATTTCATGTACTGTAAACCTCTTTTCTCTATAGATAAAGACAGCTATATTCTGGATTAAGTCTTTTTTTTAAAGAGAAAAAAGGCTAGAAGAACAATATTAAATGTATTTTGAATTTACTAACTCTATAATAAGGAATCCGTACATTGCCTTCCACGTTTGATAAAGTTGCTGATATCATTGCAGAAATCAGTGAAATTGATCGCAATACAATTACACCTGAGAGTCATACAATTGACGATTTAGGAATCGACAGTCTTGATTTTCTTGATATTGTTTTCGCTATTGATAAAGCTTTCGGAATAAAAGTCCCTCTAGAACAATGGACACAAGAAGTCAACGAAGGTACCGTTGCAACAGAAGAATACTTTGTTCTTAAAAACCTTTGTGCAAAAATTGATGATCTCGTTGCCTTAAAACAGGCAGAGTAGTTTTTTCGCCATGCATGATCAATCTGTATTCATCACTGGTATAGGTCTCATAAGCTCTCTGGGGGAAGGAACTGATCAACATTGGAATCTCTTAAATGATCCAATCCGTACACCAAACCTAGATTATACAACTTTTTCACCTTACACGGTTCATAAATTGCCCGAAATTGATTGGAGTTTACAAATTCCTAAAAAAAGTGATCAACGGCAAATGGGAACATGGCAGCGTCTTGGTACCTATGCGGCTGGTCTTGCTCTTGATGATGCCGGCATGAAAAATAATGAACAACTCACTTCAACAATGGATATGATCGTAGCGGCAAGTGGGGGAGAACGTGATATTACTGTTGATACACAGATTCTTTCTAAAGCGCGCGCTGTTGCCGATCATGCTTCTATGTTAAATGTTGCTCTTTCAACTGAACTTCGTCCAACATTATTTTTGGCACAACTTTCAAACCTTTTGGCAGGAAACATTTCAATTGTTCATAAAGTCACTGGATCATCTCGTACATTTATGGGAGAAGAAGGCAGTGGTCTTTCTGCACTTCAAATTGCTGTAGCTCGTATTAAATCAGGTCAAAGCACCCATGCTCTTGTAGGAAGTTCCTATAATGCACAAAGTTATGATATGTTGTTGGCGCATGAGCTTGGTGGTCTTTTAACCCATAATGGATGGAGCCCAGTGTGGGATCGTGGAATCTATCCAGGCGGCGGTGTCATAGCAGGTTCTGGTGGGATCTTCCTAGTTATTGAAAGTGGAGAACATGCCAAAAAACGCAATGCACGTGCTTATGCTGAAATTAGCCAAATTATTACAGACCAAACAGATAGAACCAAAATTCCACTTAGAGATTCAATTGCAACAATATTAAAAACTGCGGGCGCTAAATCTGCCTTAGCCATTTCAGCAGCCTCAGGAGCTCACGAAGCAACAAAAGCAGAACAAAATGCTCTTGATAATGCTGATCTATCTTACCGTGGCATTACAACATTATTTGGTTATATGCGGGAAGCACAATTTCCTCTAGCTCTAGCTCTTGCAGCACTTTCAATTGAAAAAAAACATTGTTTTCCAGCGTTAAGTCCTCATGAAAAACCTTTTTCTAAAGAAGTACGTGAAATATTTGTTACAACTATTGGTATAAAAAGAGCTGAAGGTATTGTGCGTCTTACAGCTGTTTGAAGGGGAATTTCTATAGTGAAATATCATGATCATTTTGGGCGTCCACTTGTAGCAATAACTGGTGCAGGCATTGTCACATCACTGGGACAAGGGAAACATGAAAATTGGCAAAAATTAACAAGTGGTGTAAGTGGTATCCACAAAATAACACGTTTTCCCGTTGAGGGATTAAATACATATATTGCTGGAACAATTGATTTTCTTAAAGAAAGTACACTTGGTGCTTCAGCTCTCTCTGAGAAGCTTGCATATCTTTCTGCTGAAGAAGCTTTAGAACAAGCTGCTATTGATAAAAAAAAATTTAATGGACCACTCTTTCTAGCTGCTCCTCCTGTTGAACTTGAATGGAAAGCACGTTTTAGTCTTGATCAAGAGGAGGAATTCAATAATGAGCCTTCTTATGCACATCTTCTTAAAGTCTGTAAGGATAAACTCCATGAGACGCTTTTTGAAGCCACACAATTTGGTGCAATTGCAGAAAAACTTCAAAAAACATTTGGCACAAAAGGACTTCCTGTTACACTTTCCACTGCCTGTGCATCTGGTGCAACAGCAATTCAATTAGGTGTTGAGTCTATTAGACGGGGAGAAACAAATCGAGCTCTCATAATTGCGACAGATGGATCAGTTTCAGCAGAATCTCTCATCCGTTTTTCGTTACTATCTGCTCTTTCAACTCAGAATGAGCCTCCAGAAAAAGCAGCAAAACCCTTTAGCCGTGATCGAGATGGTTTTGTTATGGCAGAAGGCTCAGGCGCTCTTGTTCTTGAATCTCTTCAAAGCGCATTAAACCGTAATGCTACAGTTTTAGGAATTTTAGCTGGCTGTGGAGAAACCGCCGATGACTTTCACCGTACACGTTCAAAACCCGATGCATCACCAGCAATTGAATCCGTTCGCAAAGCTTTAAACGATGCAAAAATAACCATCAATGAAATTGACTATATTAATGCCCACGGAACTTCAACACCTGAAAATGAGAAAATGGAATATCTTGCATTATCAACAGTATTCGGTGATCTTTTAGAGCATATTCCTGTCTCTTCTAATAAATCAATGATTGGGCATACATTAACTGCTGCTGGTGCAATAGAAGCGGTTTTTTCGCTTTTAACCATTCAATCGGGAATACTCCCACCAACAATAAATTATGATAATCCTGACCCTACTATCCCCTTAGATGTTGTTCCTCATCATAGCCGTAAGTCCTGTGTCAATGCGGTTTTGTCAAACTCATTTGGATTTGGTGGTCAAAATATGAGTCTTGTTATCACTGCATATAAAGGATAATCCTGTAATAATAAAATTTTATAACGCTAACCAATAATATATTTAAGGGGGATGATAATGCGTGCACTGCAACTCTTCGATGATCGTCGGCTTGAAATCACCAATATTTCCCCGCCATCTTCACCTAGTATAGGTGAAGTAACTGTGCGGATAAAAGCCGTTGCTCTTAATCATATTGATGTATGGGGATGGCGTGGCATGGCTTTTGCGAAAAGAAAAATGCCACTCATCATTGGTGCAGAAGCCTCTGGTGAGGTTATACAAATAGGAGATGGCGTTGAACATCTCCAACTTGGACAGATTGTCTCAATTTATGGTGCACAAACCTGCGGAGTATGCCAAGCTTGTCATGAAGGACGGGATAATCTTTGCAGTAATGTAAAGGGAGTCTATGGTTTTCACCTTGATGGATTTGCGTGTGAGCTTGTCAATTTGCCAGCACGTTTATTAGTTCCATCACCTCCCCAATGTGATGAATTGCAAGCAGCAGTTGCTCCAATTACTTTTGGTACCGTAGAACATATGCTTTTCGATAACGCAAAACTACAAGCAGGAGAAACAATCCTAGTACAGGCTGGTGGCTCAGGTATTGGTTCTGCAGCCATTCAACTTGCAAAACACATGGGCTGTACAGTTATCACAACTGTAGGTTCAGATGAAAAAATTGCAAAAGCACACTCTCTTGGGGCAGATCATGTGATTAATTATCGTAAAGATCGTTTTGAAGGTGTAGTGCGTAAATTAACCCAAAAAAAAGGTGTTGACGTTGTTTTTGAGCATGTTGGTGTCGATACATGGAACGGTTCTCTGTTATGTATGAAAAAAGGAGCACGCTTAGTGACTTGCGGTTCTACCTCTGGTGTTTCAGCACCAATAAATCTCATGCAATTATTCCAGCAACAGCTTAAGATATTCGGTTCATTTGGCTGCCGTATGGAAAATATGAAAAATGCCATGCAAAAAATGGCACAAAAAGCCGTACACCCTGTCATTGATACAATTGTTGGGCTGGATGAAATTGATACAGCTTTAAAACGAATGGAGAGTCGTGATGTTTTTGGTAAAATTATCCTTAAAATCGATTAAATCATGATGAAGCTTTCTCTTAAAAATCTCATATATCGTATTAAAATTATAGCTAAAAAAATATCCTACTTGTTATGGGCATATCTACTCTTTGGTTCTTTATTTATTCTAAAATGTTTTCCAGCCAAAATGGGAATTTCTTTTTTTGCTTGGTTAGCAAAAAAAATTGGTCCCCTTGTACATCGTCATCAAATCACACTTGCAAACCTTAGGAGTGCATATCCAGAAAAAACAGAGCAAGAACTCCGTGCGATTGCAATAGAAATGTGGGAAAATATAGGACGTTTCCTAGCTGAATATATTTTTCTTGATAAAATTTTTGATTTTGATCCTCATGCAGACGAGCCAGGTTTCATTGAGGTTAAAGGCATTGAAATATTTGAGCGATTAAAAAATGAAAAAAAACCACATATTTTTTTCACCGCACATACTGGCAATTTTGAACTTCTGCCTATTTGTGCACAAAGTTTTGATCTTAATGTTACGGTATTATTTAGACCACCCAATAATCCCTATGTTGCCAAACGAATCCTTAAAGCACGACAAACTTCTATGGGACATCTTGTTCCCTCCAAGGCCGGTGCAGCATGGGCATTAGCAGCCAAATTAGAAGAAGGTGAAAATGTTGGTATGCTCGTTGATCAAAAATTTCGCCGCGGTATCATGGGAACATTTTTTAACAGACCTCTTAAAACAAACCCCTTAATTATAAAACTTGCTCGACAATATGACTGTGATATTTATCCAGCACGTTGTATTCGTTTGCCTAGTGGACGTCATCGTTTAGAGTTATATGAACATGTAGAACTTCCACGTGATGAAAAAAATGATATCGATATAGCTGCTTCTACACAAAAATTAAATGATATTGTTGAATCTTGGGTCCGTGAATATCCTGGACAATGGATGTGGTTACATAGACGTTGGGACATCTAACATAAGCTCTATTGCTTACAAAGGAAGTGCAAAATGTTGGCCTCAAAAGATATCAAAGATCTCACTGCAATTATCACTGCATTACGAAACTCTGATAATGGTTGTATCTGGCATAAAAAACAAACTTTTGAATCCCTCATACCCTATATGCTCGAAGAAGTTTACGAAGTCATTGATGCCATTGAACGAAAAAATCGAAAGGATCTCTGTGAAGAACTTGGGGATCTTCTTTTACAAGTTGCCTATCATGCTACCATAGCACAAGAAGAAGGCAGCTTTACTTTTGAAGATGTTGTTTATGCAATCACGGAAAAAATGATTCGACGCCATCCTCATGTTTTTGGAAATGCCGAGCAAAAAAAACGAGGATTTATAAAAGAGGAGTGGGAATATATAAAAAAAAGAGAACAGGTTGAACAAAAAAGAATGTGCGAAGAAAAAAACAACAATTCCTCCATAAGCATACTCGCAACAGTAAAACAAATCCAGCCAGCAAACCAAGAGGCACTTGCTTTACAAGAAACAGCAGCTAAAGTAGGTTTTGATTGGCAAAAAAGTGATAAAGTTTTTGAAAAAATAGAAGAAGAACTGGAAGAGCTCAAAGAAGCCATCAAAAATAAACAAAACTCAGAGATAGAAGCAGAGTTTGGAGATCTCTACTTTATACTTCTTAATCTCGCGCGCCACTTAGCGATTGATTCACAAAAAGCATTAAAAAAAACGAATATAAAATTTCGAAATCGTTTCGCCTATATTGAAGAAAAGCTATCCACTCAATCTAAAACGCTCACTGACGCATCCTTGAATGAAATGGAAGCACTTTGGAAGCAAGCTAAAAATGAACGATAAAAAATAGTAGATTTCTTCTACCTAAAAGAACAAGCCCCTCTAAAATTACTAAATTATAATTTAGCTCAGCTCAATTTGTTTTATATTGATCCTGCGTAGCAGGACGAAGTTCCACCGATTCGCCACACCCGCATGCTGATACTTGATTAGGATTTTTAAAGACAAAACCAGACCGAAGCGTTGTCACTTCATAATCCATCTGCGTCCCTAATAAAAATAATACCGCATCATGTGCTACAAAAACACGGGCACCATTCACTTCAACAACATCCGCATCTATCCCCTTTTCTTTGACAAGAGTAATTGTATACTCCATCCCTGCACAACCACCTTTTTTGATACCAACAAGAATACCCTGTGCATCTTTTGCATCCATAATCGCTTTAACACGATCCACTGCTGCTTGCGTCAAATTTATTACCGAAAAACGGCTCATCCTTTACTCTTTTCTTAGTTCAATAGACACTTTGAAAGTTTTTCCTCTACAATATTTTATCTGATATTTTAGAAAAAAAACAACAAAACATGAATTAAAGCATTCTGATCTTGCATATTTCGGTAAAAATACATACCCGTAAAATGAGATTTGTGATTATACAATCCAGAACTTACAATTTTTTATCCATATAAAATGAAAATACCTCGTCTATAAGACTCTAAAAAACGAAAACTTTTCAAAACCATACATTCACTCCTCTTCTTTTGAAAATCTTTATCTTTTTAGAAAAGTAACGATTAGGTAAGAAAAAAATATACCTTCAGCACTCATTTGCTCCAATTCATACCCCTAAATTCACCAATCTTACCCCCTCCTCACAATCTCAAAAGTAATTAAATGCATACATCTATTAACTATAGAGCTAAAAATTTAATGATCACAAAGAATTTTACAAATTCGTTATTTATCTTGAATTAACAACAAAATATTGATGTCCAAAATTTTTACTTTCAAAAGCTCTAAGTGCAAGAGCATTTTAGATTTTATTCTGTTTATTTTTTCTCTTGCCTTTAAAGAAACAGTCATTTAATCGTTTTACACGAACTCGGAGCGTAGCGCAGCTTGGTAGCGCACTTGACTGGGGGTCAAGGGGTCGTGGGTTCAAATCCCGCCGCTCCGACCATTTTTAAAATGCTATAAAATAAGCTTACTTAAAAAGTGAATTATTATGCATTTCAATTGCACACACATGAACTTCTTCTTCAACGTAGAATAATGTGCAATGATATTTTATCAAAAATTCGAGATAAGCTGTTTTATTAAAATGCGCTTCGTTCTTAGGAAAACACATACGAAACGCGAGACCTTTTGCCTCGCGTTTTTTATTCTTCAGAAAAATTTATAATTATCCGATCTCATATTTTCTAAATTTTCTTTACACGATAACGTCGCTGTTATCATTTTTTGTAATGGATGGTGACATCTGTACGGTTATCTTTTTGGGTTTTAATTCAGCTGGCATTTCCCTTTTAAGCTGAATATGAAGAAGCCCATCTCCAAGTTCTGCCCCAATAACCTTAACATGATCAGCCAAATGAAAACGCCGTTCAAAAGCACGCGAAGCAATACCTCGATAAAGGAATTCTCGCTCTTCATCATCATTTTTAGACTTTCTGTCTCCCTTAACGATCAGCTGGTTACAATGCGTTTCAATATCAATTTCATCTTGAGAAAAACCAGCAACAGCCATAGAAATTCTATAAGAATCTTCAGTTAAACGCTCGATATTATAAGGGGGATAAGAAGAAACTTCCTCTGGTTGTGTTCTAGAATCAAACCAGTTAAAAAGATGATCAAAACCTACTGTGGAACGATAAAATGGTGAAAAATCTACTTGACGCATAATATTGCCCTCCTCTAGAGCGACTATAATTTATAACTAATTCACAAAGTTCCCATATGGCAAACTTACTTGCGAACCTGCAGCCCCATCATGGCAACCGCACTATATTATCTAGTAATCGTTTTTCTTTATTTCAACTCTTTGGGACCTAAATTGATAAAAACTATCTAAAAAGCAATATACCCCTTTTTTAATCCTCTTTCTTTATTACATAAATGTCAAAGTACTAAGTGGCAAATACACTGTAAAGGATTTCAATTGGAAACACCTCTTTATCCCATAGACTGGGGTTCCACTTCTCTTAATATCCATCATGATACTCTTAAAATAGCAATAGATCACGAAATTCGTTTTGCTATAACATATCCTGAGGTGGAAAAATCTAAGGGAACAATTGTTATTCTCAAAAGCTACGCAAATACTTTAGAAAAATATTTTTTATTAATAAATGAAATTTCTAAACGCGGTTTTCATACAGCAATATTTGACTGCTTTGATCAAGAAAAAACATCCTTCAAGATAAGAAAACAAAGCCGACATCATTGTTTTGATATAAATAATGATATTAATGACTTATATAAATTTCTTAAAAGTATTGTTTATCCTAATTGTCCGCCGCCTTACTCTATGCTCGCCTATGGCATAGGTGGATTGATAGCACTTAGCGGATTAGATCTCATTAATCATCAGTTTAATAGATTGCTCTGTGTTTCTCCCCTTTTTGCTCCATTCGGCAATAAAACGAATGGTTTTCAACATAAGTTAACACAATTTCTTTCTGATATAGGTCTTGGCTTTATACCAGCGAAAGATAGTAAAAAATTAAACAAGACAAAACAAAAAAATATACAATTGGGACACATACATAAAGTGCCGCTCCCTTCCATTAAGCCCCCAACATCCCAATGGATGGCTTCAGTATTTAATGCGATTGATTCTATGAAGAGAAATGTACTTCATGGAGATTTACGAATCCCAACACTCTTTATTCTTGCCAATCAAAACAATATTGCAAACAACATTGAAGTGCGGCAATTATGCCAACACACACGTCTAACAGAAAGTATTACTATTACAGGCGCTGAACTGGATACAATTATGATTAACGAAGATTATAAAAAACAATTTTGGGCTGCATTTGATGCCTTTATTCCCGATAATGTATCTGTAAAATAACATTAAACCTTAATTTCCGCTCCGCCCCATCAAAAAAGAAAGTTTCTACGAGCATTGGATCTACAAACACTTTTAAATATAATAGATTTTTCTTTCCAACCACTCATATGATTTGTTTTCTAGCCTTTACAGGCAAGCCATAACCTAAATATTCACCACGCATTCTACTAAAAAACTAATATACAAAGTATATCATTACATTAAACAATATTATTTTACATCATAAAAAATAACTTAATAAAAAAACTATTTATATAAATAAAAATAATAAATCTATCTTAATATAACATGATACATATTTACAAATAAAGCATCAAAATACTATTTTTGATCTGTTATTAAGTGATAATTTAATATTATTCTAGAAAAAAATATTTTTCATCTATTTAAGGAAAAAACTGGAAATAAAGCACATTTATAATATTTATTACAAATCTCTATAAAAACAAATAACTATAAAATTTCTATTTCTTAGGAGAACTTTTTAAAAACAATAAATTAACATAATATTCTTCTAATTTCTCGATATATGAAAACCCTACAATAACGGTTTTCATAAGTTTTTTAATGGAATTCTGATAATAATCAGTAACTTTAAAGAAAAGATAGTAAAGAATCATCTTAGTAGTTTTAGAGACCCCCTTCTTTTTTCAAAATCACATATATTTCGAATTTAACCAACTCACAACGAATATGCTGTATTTTGAATCAGAATGTAAGAATTAACCATTTTGCCATTCATTTCAATTATGAGCATTTTACCATCTTTTTTATAAATACTCTATATTGTATAATTGATGCGGCAAAACTCTGACAAATGGAGCCATTGGAATATAATCATGAAACGAATCCTGCTCGCAGAAGATGATAACGATATGCGTCGCTTTCTCGTAAAAGCCCTAGAACGTGCAGGCTACGAAGTCGCCGACTTCGATAATGGTATTAGCGCATATGAACGTTTACAAGAAGAACCATTTTCCCTTCTCCTGACTGATATTGTGATGCCAGAGATGGACGGAATCGAACTCGCACGACGTGCTACTGAGATTGACCCTGATTTACGAGTAATGTTCATTACAGGTTTTGCAGCGGTAGCACTCAATTCAAATAGTGATGCCCCTCCTGATGCAAAGGTTCTCTCTAAGCCATTTCACTTACGTGAACTCGTCAATGAAGTTGAAAAGATCCTTATCGCTGCTTAAAAAGTATTTTTTAAAGTTATTTGCATCTGTTGAAAGAGAAAATTAAATTAGGCATTGACGTTTGGCATTCTATATGGTGTATGCAACATCAATGAATGGGCGTGTAGCTCAGCGGGAGAGCACTACGTTGACATCGTAGGGGTCACAGGTTCAATCCCTGTCACGCCCACCATTGCATTTTATATCAACAATAATTTATTGATTTTACATATGTTTTTTTAAGTGAGGGATACCTTAATAAAGTTAAGGGAATAGGATTTTTAACATTTCTCTATAAAGCACGCTTCGCACAATGTTTCTAATATTTCTTTGAAGTCTACTAACGCTTCTTGATGTAAGCCATCTAAAAATCTCATAAACGCAACAACAATTTCACGTTGCAACGGAGTAGAAGGCTTTATGATGATGCTTTTTCGATAAGAATAGGCTTCTTTTTTTAAGAGAGAAGCCATTGCTTTATCTAAACCATAAAGCTCTATGATCTTTTCCTCCAGTCCTACAGGAACAGATTTTTTGCCAATCTCGACAGAAGATAAAAATGCTACAGATATGTCTAATTTCTTAGCCATATCTAAGAGGCGTTCTGAGTGATCAATGCGAAGTTTCCGTAAAATTTTACCAAAAGATGTAACCATATAAAAAGTCCTATTAGAGAAGAAATATTTTCTTCTGATTCTAACAAATCTTTTTATGATTTTCTTCA